>JAFDHG010000033.1 GCA_019308925.1 Deltaproteobacteria bacterium | reverse complement strand
CACCTCCTTTTGGTTAATTAACTGTCTATTTCCCCCATCGCATCGTACTTTATCATTTTTGCGATGGGACAGGAGGTGCCCTTTATATGATTATCAAGTCTGCTCTTGACTCATGTAATAATATAATTCATGAAGAGAAGAGGCCTAAGATTAAGGTCTGTCCTGACATTTAATAAATGAAATATTCAATCGGCCTAACTACTCACTGAAACTGACGGCTAACAGCTTCGCTGTCTACCCGCAACATAGCTCTGGCGTGGGGCGCGAGAAAGGAGATTGCAATGAAAAGGGTCATCGCGGTTCTGCTGACAATCGGAATCCTCAGCATTCTCAGTTGCGGCTCATCAACCAATCCGCAGGCGGAAAAGGTAGCCATAAAAGCGGCGCAATCTTGGCTCACGCTCGTAGATGCCGAAAGGTATGGGGAAAGCTGGGATGAGGCAGCCGAGTTCTTCAAGACAGCCGTGTCCAAAGAGCAATGGCAACAGACGATGCAAGCATTGAGAAGGCCTTTAGGGAAAAACATCTCAAGAGAACTCAAATCAAAGCGCTATTGTACCTCTTTGCCAGGAGCCCCGGATGGAGAGTATGTTGTGATCCAGTTCAGGGCCTCCTTTGAGAACAAGAAATCTGCCATTGAGACTGTCACCCCTATGGTGGATAGAGACGGGAAGTGGCGGGTTTCAGGGTACTACATGAAATAGAAACACCCAACCAGCGGATGCAGCCGACCGTTAGGAGGGAAAAGGGGGTCACATGCCAAGGCAGACAAACCTTGATGCTCCTGGAACATCAAATTATGTGAATTTCTTCGTCTGCTATCTCCAAGGCATTCAAGGGCACTCAAGGGTAGTTAAAGAGAAAAATTGCGGGAGGTACCCATTTATCTTACCCTTCCCCTCGCAAATCTACAGAGGTATGGAGATATCACCTTTTGGATGGGACGCTTTTACCTGCCTGAGCAAGCTCCTCCAGTATCTCTTCCATTTTTTCGAGTGCCTGTCCGTATCCTGCCCAGTCCCCTGCCTTCAGGTATTTCTGAGCTGTCTTGTATTGGTCCAGGGCAGAAACGATCAGATCCTGGATCGATCTCTTCTCTACCCTTTCCCCTGGCATGACCTCTTTGGGAAGCTCCATTTCTTCAAAGATTGCGGCCAGTGCGCCAGCCAGATCCTCTCTCATGACCACTTCGTTGCCATAGGCCACAATCACCCGCTTCAACTCGGGAAGGGCAATGCTCCGTGTGGGCCTTTCCGGTCGGCCCATAGAGGGTCTTGCCATTCTTCCAGGGGTTTCAACCTCTGGTTTTGATTCCTGGCTGGCCTGCAGGTAGACAGGCTCCACGTAGAGGAAGGACTTCTCGATGGGGATTGCCATGAGGTTCCCCCGAATAACTCGTGAGCCCATCTGTCCCCAAAGGGTCAATTCGCGAGAAATTTCAGTCTGTTGATCCACCCTGGCTTCCACCTGCATGGGACCGAAGGCAAGCTTGTCCTTTGGGAGCTTGTAAACTAAAAGATCTCCATAGTTAGGCATATCGCTTCGCGCCGCAAGCCAGGCAATCATGTTGGCCTTCTTGGAAGGTGTAAAGGGAAGCATCAGGAGAAATTCTTCACGCTTCTCGCCCGGCGGCTTGATGATGATGTAATAAGGTACCATCTCTTGCTGGGTATCGGCGTAGAGTTCATTAGGAATCTCCCAGAGGTCTTCTTGATTGTAAAAAACCTGCACATCCTGCATATGGTAAGATCGGTACATGGCCGCCTGAATATCAAAAAGGTCTCTCGGGTAGCGAATATGAGATTTTAGAGACTCGGGCATTTCATCTATGGGTCGAAACAGATCCGGAAAGATCTCCATGAAACTCCCAATGATCGGATCGGCCTCATCTATAACATAGAGGTCAACCTTGCCCGTGTAGGCATTGACAACGGCCTTGACCGAATTCCGTATGTAGTTGATTTCCAAACCGAATTTTTTCGACATCCTGGAGGAATAGGGATACATGGGTGTTGTGGTGTAGGCGTCGAGGATCCAGAAGAGATGCCCGTCGGCAATGACCAGATAAGGGTCCCGGTCGAACCGGAGAAAGGGGGCAATCTTTTTCACGCGTTTGTCGATGGGCCGATAAAACATGATCCGGCTTTGCGGTGTTAGATAACCGGTAAAGAGAATATCCGTACTCCTGAAAGTGATCGCGAAGAGAAGCCTTCTCAGGAAAGAATTGATGGGAACCCCTCCATCCCCCTGATACGTCGTATAGACATTGCTGTCTCCTTTGGGGTAATCAAACTCTTCTTCCTTCGTCTGAACAATGACGTAGTTTTTCGTCTTCTCTCCATAATAGATCTCGGGTCGCTTGACTTCAATGCCCCGGGTCACGGGGGGGAGATCCTTGATCAACAAATTTGGGAGCCCCTCCTGGGTGACCTGGTTGACAGGACTCAGAGCCAGTCCATAGCCGTGAGTAAACTTCAGGTGCCTGTTCACCCATGTTTTCGCCTGGCGAGGTAACTGATCCACAGAGATTTCACGGGCCGAGAGGGTCACCTGCCGATACTGACCATCGAGAATATAGCGGTCCACGTCAATACCTGAAAAATCATAATACAGCCGAATCGACTGGAGTTGCTGGTACGTTTCCTTCAGGGGTCGTTCGTCCCAGATCCGAATATTTTCGATGGTCAACCTGTTTTTCACGATGTCCGCCATGGTGAGATTTTCATCGACGATGAAATCCTCCTCCTCGATTCTGTCGAGGTTATAAGCCCTGCGAGTATTTTCGATGTTATAGGCGATGTATGGTCTTTCCATATCAAGTTCATTAGGTTTCACGACGAAATTCTGCACGATAGACGGAATGATGAAGCTGGCCACCACCATGGCTCCGAGGATTACTGCCAGGCCAACCAAAAGAACGCCCCTCCTTTGCAGGACCATGTTTACTGCCAGGAAGATGGCAAAAGCTCCAAGGACTACCATCAGAATTCTGTACGCTACCAATTGCACGTGAATATCCGTATAGCTCGCTCCAAAGGCCGGCCCCCCTGTTGAGTACATAAGCTGGTAGACTTTCAGCCAGTATCCCCATACCAAAAGGGCAGCTATGATCATCCCCAGAATGGACAAGTGCTTCCTTACGGACGAATCTATTCTCAATTTGCTAGGTAGCTGCACCTTTTGGTCCTGGGCCTGGATGGTTCCCACCTCCATATGTATGAGGTTCCCCCTGCTATATACCAGGATGGCAACCACACCAGAAAAAACCACAAAGCCTATGAGCCAGTTCTTCAGAAACAGGTAGAAAGGCAAAGAAAAAACATAAAATGCCACATCCCGGCCGAAGATGGGATCAGAGATCCCGAATGACTTGGGGTGAAAATAGAGTAGGATCATACTCCACTTTGTGGAGGCAGCGCTGCCTATCATCAGGGCAACAATGATGAGAAAGGCCCCAATGGCCCAGCGGATCCCCCTTTCACTGATGGGAAGACCTTCTACAGAAATCCCGCCCTCTCCATCACTTACAGGATGGGTCTTTTTCACGTAGAGTCGGGCAACATAATAATTGATCCCCACGACCAGGAGAAAAACCAGTACGGCAGCCAGGCCAATCAGAATTTTTGAGATCACCATGGTAAGAAACACTGAGGAAAACTGTAGGTTCTGAAACCAAAGCCAAACCGTATAAAAGCTCGAGGCCAACGCACCCAGCACAATGAGAATCACTATGACTGCAATAACCACTCGGAAAAGTCCTGTCTGCTCTCTCATTTTATCATCTCCTCTCTAAAGGCCAACAATCTCGGAAAATGACAAGAACATTGAAGGAGTATATACAGAACTGACCGGATTGGCAACATGAAAACTTGCGTTTCTGGGTAGAAGTATTCATATTTTTTCAGCATATCAGGGAAGTAGAAGAAATCGTTGGGAATAAGGTCTTGATTTTCGAAATTTTATTGGGAAGAAAATGAGAGTTGCGTCTTGATATGGGGGGTGAAAAGGGGATGTTGTTGACAGAGTAATTTAACCCTGATTCAATAATATTAACTTTTCGCAATTTATTTTACGTCCAGTTATCGGTCTGTGGTTGTGGTAATTGATAGGACATAAGCATCTGTATGTATTTATTGAACCCTTCCTCGCCTTTCTTTTCCAATCTTTCAATTTCGCGCAACACCTGTTTCAGCACCTTCTCATCCTTGACTGCCTCGATCGGTTGCTGGAAGGCAGGATACGAACGCTGCAAAAGGGAATAGGCCTGTTTCTGCTCTTTGGTCAACGAGAGAAATGCGTCCAGCTCTTCCAACATCGCACTTTTTTGGCGGTCAAGATATCCATCAACCTGCATCAAGAGGTTTAAACTGAAATCACCGCAGTGAAAATAGCTGTGCATCTCGTCGAGGTTAGCGACGAGTAACCGTATCTCAGCCACAATCTCATCATCACTCATCGGGACAAATGTCCCATCCTCAACCATCTTTTTCATGGGTGACTCTGGGTGCATGGCAAAGGTGCGTACTCTGATGTGGTCCGGTCTAATCGTATTAAGCAGCTTGGCGGTCTCAAGGGCGTGTTCTGTGCTCAAGGTTTGCCCTCCAAGGCCCGGCATGATGTACTCTGAAAGCGAAATACCGGCCTCCATAACCCGAAGACCTCCAGCTACGATATCCTCAGGGATCGATCCCTTTCGTACCATCTCCAATACAGTGGCAGACCCACTTTCCATGCCCGTATGGATCCTCGTCAAACCCGCCTCCTTGAGCTGTTTATAGTCATCGACGTTCTTTCTCTTCATAGTCTTTGTGCGGGCATATGTAGTTACATGGGTAACCTTGGGAAACTTTTTTTTAAGATGCTCAATGATTGACACTAATTCTGCAGTTGAAATGATCAGACTGTCCGCATCCTGCAAGAATGCCGTTGTGATCATATCGGCATTGGGGCCATAGTCCTCGGCCATGGAATCGATATCTCTTATAACTTCCTCAACGCTCCTTTTGGAAAAGGTCGTCCCTTTGTATGCAGGACAAAAAAGACACCTGTTCCAGGGACAATTTCGCGTCACCCGTACTAATAAGCTCGATGCTTCGCTGGGCGGCCTGATGACTCCCTGCTCATACATAACTCACTCCTTACAAAAAACTTCTCTACTCCCAAAGGAGTGGAAGGGGAATGAGAGTTTCTTCGGCTGCTATCTCTAAGGCACCCAAGCGTTGTTAAAGAGTAATCCAACCCATTCAACAACATCCCATTCATACACATAAATAACCTACACCTTAATCTTTGCCAATCGGTTGACGGCCTCCTGAAGCTCCTCATCTGGGACAGTGAAGGAGAGGCGGATGTATCCCTCTCCGTATTGGCCAAAGCCGTGCCCTGGGGTTACCATAATCCCTGCCTCATCCAGGAGGTGATCGGCAAAGGAGGCTGAGGTGTGCCCAGAGGGTACCCGCACCCAGAAATAAAAGGTGGCCTGAGGGAGCCTGAAATCGAGTCCTGCCTGGCGCAGCCCAGCCGCCAGGATATCTCTGCGTCGGTGGTATATCCTGCGCAGCTCGTCAACACCCGATTGATCACCCTCAAGGGCTTCTACCCCAGCCAACTGGATCGGTTCGAAGATGCCCGCATCTATGTTGGTCTTCACCAAGACCAGGTAGCGCAATAATTCGGCATTGCCCACCGCAAACCCAATGCGCCAACCAGCCATATTGTAGGTCTTGGAGAGGGAGTGAAACTCGATCCCCACATCCATGGCCCCGTCCACCTCAAAGAAGCTGGGGATGTAATGATCATCGTAGTAGATCTCCGAATAGGCCAGGTCCTGGACCACAACAAGGTGGTACTTCTTGGCAAAGCGGACAACATCTCGGAAAAACTCTTTGGAGGCCACCCCTGCTGTAGGGTTGTTGGGATAGTTTATGGAAAGCAAATTGGCCGCCTCAGTTACCTCCTGTGGGATCTGGCCCAGGTCGGGGACAAAGTCGTTTTTCTCCAACAACGGCATGGGATAAGGCCTTCCCTTGGCAAAGAGGATAGAGGTATAAAAGATCGGGAAACAGGGGTCAGGAAACAAGGCGATATCTCCCTGGTCAATATATGCTAGAGGGGCATGGGCCACCCCTTCTTTGGAGCCGATGAGGGAGACGACCTCAGTCTCTGGATCGAAGGATACGCCAAACCTCTTTTTATACCAGCGGGCCGCAGCCCGGCGGAACTCCGTAAGCCCAACATAGGAGGGATAGCGGTTGAAATCTGGGGTCTTTAAGGCCTCCTTGAGCCGTTGGACGATATGTGGGGGGGTGGGAAGGTCGGGGTCTCCCCTGCCCAGGTCTATGATCTCTATACCTCTGGCCTCCAGCTCCTTTTTCTTCGCCTCGATCTCGGCAAAGACATATGGGGGGAGCTCCTTGAGGCGCTGTGCCGGTTCAAACTTTGCCCTTCTCTCCATGGAGTCACCTCCAAAAAAATTAAGGGCCGATAAGCATTGTGCCCATCGGCCCCTGGTAATCCTTTTTGCTTTCAGATCATCACTACAGAGAGGCCCATAGGCTCCTATTTTCCCCCACATAATAATAAAGGTAAAGATTCATTAAACCCATTTGGCCCCTCTCTGCTGTGTAATTAACATATCCCCCCTCCTCTGTCAACCCCTTGTTTCCATCGCCCCTTTTTCTGCCCCAGATTTCACAGTTTAAAAAAATAAGGCCCTTGACAAAGAGGGGCAAATGTCTTACGGTTTTTATGAAAATTTGGTGATCGAAACAACAGGGTCACGAAGGCCCAAAAGAGGCAGAAGCCTCTGAAACCTTTGTGACTTTTTTTATGTGGAGGTGAGAAGATGAAGAGAATTTATATCTTGTTGTCTTTCCTGTTCTTTTTATTGCTAACCCTTATCCCCACAGGTAGGGCGCAGACCATTGTCCTCGGGGATGCAACCGGTCTGAGGGCCTCCTGGGGCTATCCAAATCCCTACACCTGTGTCCCCCGTGGACCAGGATACTGCAGGGCCTCTCTCCTTTTTGATACCTTGGTGTGGAAGGACCAAAAGGGGACCATCCCCTTCTTGGCAGAGAAGTGGTCCTATAATGAGAAGGAAAATAGCTGGACCTTCCTGATTCGAGAGGGAATCCTCTGGCATGATGGAAAGCCCCTCACGGCCCGGGATGTGGCTTTTACCTTCCGATACATTATTAAGTACCCCGTCCCCTTTTACGGTAAGGTCTCCTGTCTAATCAAAGATGTTCAGGTCAAGGGAAGGAAGGTCACTGTATACCTCAAGGGCCCAAATCCGGACTTTATCGGCCACTATGTGGGGACCATGCTTATCATTCCTGAACATATCTGGAAGGGTGTGGGAGATCCGTACCATTTCACGGCGCCTCGCTCTTTTATTGGCACTGGTCCCTTTATCTTAGAGGAATACCACAAGGGCGAGGACCTGTACATCTACCGGGCCAATCATGACTACTTCATGGGGAAACCCAAGTTCGAGAAGGTCATCTTCAAAAAGGTGCCTGACCAACACCAGGCCCTCATAAACGGGGAGATAGACATGGCCCGGATAAACGGCAAGATGATCCCCCGCATGCAGGAAAATGGGCTAAAGGTAATCTCCGGCCCATCCTACTGGAATTTGAAGCTCTTGTTCAATACGCGCAAAGGCCCCTTTACCCACCAAAAGGCCAGGCAGGCCATTGCCTACGCCATAGATCGGGAGGCCATGGTAAAAATCGTGAAGATGGGCTTTGCCAAAAAGGGGAATCCCAATTTTCTCCCAGATGATAATCCCTGGTACTGTCCCTCTTCAAATCAATACCCGTATAGGCCGGAGATGACAAGGCGTTTAATCCGAAAGGCCAACCTCCCCACCGAGATTACGATGATCGCCTCTAGCCGCTTCCGCAAGGATGCAGAGTTTGTCCAGAAGGCATTGAAAGGGGTGGGTCTGAAGGTAAAAGTGCGATTCTACGACTTAAACACGGCCGATGCCCTGATCATGAAGGACAATTTCGATCTCGCCATCACGGGGCACGGCGGTCTTGGTGGAGCGCCCTCAATGATGGTTAAATTCATCACCCAGAAGGTCACATACAGCGCCAGGTTCGAGGACGCACAGTTGAAGGCCCTCTTAAAGAAGGTGGAAAGGTTAAGGGACAAAGAGGAGCGAAGAAAGGTCATGTGCAAATTTCAGGAGGTCTATGCCGAGAAGCTCCCTGCCTTGACCCTTTATTACCCGACCTGGTATTATGCCTTTAGTGACAAGGCAGAATTCTACCTGACGCCAGGGGGAGTCGCCTTCGGGATTCCCCTGCCTCTTAACAAACTGATCTTTGTCGAAAGGAAGCAGTGAGGCTATTTGTATCCTATACCATAGCCTTTTTTCTCATCTTGACCTTCCTCTCTACCCTCCCACATCTTTTGCCGGGGGACCCGCTGGAGCTCTATTATAACGACCCTATAGCCGAGGTCCCCCCGGCCCTATTAGAATCCCTCAGGGCTCGTTACGGATTGGACAAACCCATCTATGAACAAGTCCTTACCTCTTTGAAAAATATCTTTGTTGGGGAGTTGGGCTACTCCCTAGTGGAGCAGGAGGAGGTATCCCACCTCCTCTGGGATTATGGAAGGAGGAGTCTGTTTTTGGTCGTGCCGGCCTTCCTCTTTTCTGCTTTGATAGGCTTCATCTTCGGGATGGAGGCGGGCACCAGGAAAGACAGCCCTTTCGACCGCCTGGGGCTCTTTACCTTTATCGGCCTCGGTGCCCTCCCGCCAATGGTCTCGGGCGGTGTGCTCCTTTACCTCTTTTATTATCGCTTCTTCCCGGGAGGGGTCACCTCCATCTCCGGCTCCGGTCCCTTGGAGGTCTTTCAATATCTCGTTCTCCCCACCCTAACCCTCATTGTCTCCCACGTCACCCTGAACTTCCTCCTGACTCGAAACAACGTGGTCTTTCTCCTGAAGGAACCCTTCGTCCTCGCCCTTCAGGCCAAGGAGGTGGGGAATACGAGGATCAAATACCTTCACCTAGCCAGGAACATCCTTCCCCTCTGGATCCAGAGGTTAGCCGTGTCATTGGGCACCCTGTTGACAGCGGGAATTGTCGTGGAGGTTGTATTCCACTATCCTGGACTGGGTTCTCTCCTTCAGGAGGCCATCCTCTCACGGGACTACCCCCTTATCAACGGGATCATCCTCCTGCTCACCATGTCGGTGTTGGGGTTTAACCTTGCGGCGGACCTGATAAACAAAAGATTGGGGGTGAGGGAATAATGCACATTCAGTACTGGGGATACCTGAAAAGGGAAAAGCTCGCCTGGGCCTGCCTCGGGATAATCCTCATCTTTTTTCTTCTGGCCATCTTCCCTTTCTGGATGGCCCCTTATCCGGAGGGTGACTACGTTACCAGTCCCTTCCTCACCTACAATCTGCGCCATATTCTAGGAACCAACGATTTGGGACAAGATATCCTCAGTGAGGTGATCTGGGGGGCGAGGTATACCCTATGGATAGGATTTGGTTGTGCGCTGTTGGGAACTTTTATCGCCATCCTCTTCAGTTTCCTCGCCACCACAATGGGGTGGGCAATGGAACAGGTCCTCATGAGGTTTGTTGACCTGATGATCACCATCCCCTCCCTCCTGCTGATCATCCTCTTTGGAGTATACATAGAGGTAGATGCCGTCCGGTTGATCCTTCTGCTCTCGTTTTTCCTCTGGGCCCATAGCACCAGAATTTTCCGCGAGAAGATCAAAGAGACCTTGACCAAACCTTACGTAAGATATGCCGAGGGATTGGGGGCAAAGAGGCCTTATCTGCTGATCAGACACGTATTGCCAGAACTTTACCCCCTGATCATGCTGGCCGTGGTGAGGAAGTTCAAGATGGGTGTATTTCTGGAGGCCATCGCCTCTTTTTTGGGGGTATGTGCCTTTGAGGGGAAAAGCTGGGGGGGGATGTTGCGCAACGCCCTGGAGTATCCTGGTTTTCCCAACTGGTGGTCGTGGCTCTTAGGTCCCTCTGTCGCCCTGTCACTGCTACTGATCAGCCTGGGGGTTCTTGGAGCCATGATGGAAGAAATGGTGGAACCAAGATTGAGGAGACAACAAGGGTGATTGCTGTTGAAGGTCTCCAGGTAGAATATGTTAGAGGGGGAGAGGCCGTGGTGGCTGCACGGGAGCTCTCCTTTGAGTTGAAGACAGGAACGCTTGTGGCCATCCTCGGTGAGTCGGGCAGTGGCAAGAGCACCATCGCCAGGGCCATTATGGGATTGATCGATGAGGCCAAGATGGAGGGAGCCATCAGGATTGGGGAGGAGAGATTACCCTTAGGAGCGATAAGGAATTTAAGAGACTATCGCTGGACCAAGGTCTCCATGGTCTTCCAGAATAGCTTCAACTGGTTTGACCCCTCTTTTCCCCTGACGTATCAAATCCTGGAGGTGTCGAGAAAACGAGGGGTGCCCCCACGCATCGATTTGGAGGGATGGATAAAGAGCCTTGGGCTCTCCCCGGGCCTCTTGGAGAGATACCCCCACCAGGTAAGCGGCGGCGAGAGGCAAAAGGCCCTCTTTCTGAATGCCATGATCCTCGACCCTCCCATACTGCTGCTTGACGAACCTACCTCTTCTATGGATAGGAAAAGCAAAAGGAGGGTTTGGGAGATTATCGAAGGGCTCAAGACAGAAAAGGGGATACTCCTTGTGACCAACAATGTCGAGGAGGCACAGAGATTGGCTGACGAGGTGATCTTCATCATTCGGGGAACCTCGGTAGAGGTAGGACCAAAGGAGGAGGTCTTCAGTAAACCGCTACACCCTTATACACGCCAGTTTATCAGAAGTTCCCCATCCCTTGACCGCAAGAAGGAATTGGAGAGGATGAAGAGGGCACCGGCAGGGGGAGAGGGGTGCCCCTATGCCCCTCGATGCTTTCAGAAACAGAAGGAATGCTCAAAGGTCTTCCCTCCCCTGCAGGAGGTCTCCCCTGGTCGTCTTATCCGCTGCCTACTGGGAGGAATTGAGACTGTCTGTCACTTGGAGGGTGTCACCGTAAGCTATGAGGGGAAAGAGGTCTTCCCCCCCGTCTCCCTGGAGATCAAAAGGGGTGAGACCATTGCCGTAGTGGGTAAGGTGGGCAGTGGTAAGACTACCCTTGCCAGGGTCATGGCAAGGCAGATACGCCACTTCCAGGGAAAGGTCACTTACAACCTCTCCGATCTAAAGAGAGAGGTGCAGCTCATCCCCCAAAACCCCCATGAGACCATAAGCCACCGTTTCACCGTGAGGGAGGTGGTGGAGGAACCCCTTTTGCTCCATGGCCCCGGGAGAAAAGAGGAGCGATCCCTCCTCATTAAACAGTCCCTCGAGTTGGTCGCCTTGCCAACCACTACCGCCTTTCTCCAAGAGTACCCACACCACCTGAGCGGGGGCGAGATCGCCAGGTTGGCCATTGCCAGAGGGATCGTCCTCAGTCCTACCCTCCTTATTGCTGATGAGGTCACCGCAGGGATAGATCCGGTTCTGCGCTCAGATATTCTGCACCTCTTGCTCGAATTACAGGCCGAGATGGGGTTTTCCTTGACCTTCATCACCCACGATTTGGGACTCGCCTCCAAGGTGGCCGATCAAGTCCTCGACCTCGACCGCCACAAATATGAGGGGGCAGACAATTATTGGAGGAGATTCGCTGAAGAAGAAAGGGGGCAAAAGTGAAAGAGCAACCAATACCGATATTGCTTTCTCGTTGTGTGGATTTCCACGGACACCTCTGTCCGGGTTTGGTCATCGGCTACAAGGCCTCCACCTATAGTCTCCAACTCCTGGGGATAACTCCTCCCCATGAGGACCTCTTTGCCATTGTCTCTAACAACTCCTGTGCCTTTGACGCCGTTCAGGTAATCACCGGCTGCACCTTTGGCAAAGGGAACATAAAGTTTTGGGATCATGGCAAGCATGTCTACTTCTTCGGACGGCGGGACAATAACCAGGTCGTCAGGCTCTATGCCAAGGGCCAGGGCGACATCTGGCAACAGTACCCCGGTCACCCAGCCTTGTCCAAGAAAGTATTAGCGGGCGATGCTAATGAAAGGGAGCAAAAAAGGTTTAAAGAAAACCATCGACGGATCGCCCTCTCCCTCCTGGAGATACCCAATAAGGTCTTCTTTGAGGTAAAGGAGGCCGAAATAGAGCCTCCCCCTAAGGCCATGGTCTTCAACAACCTCCGGTGCGACCTTTGCGGAGAAGAATGTATGGAGACGCGGGCAAGGATCTGTAATGGAAAGACCCTCTGCCTCCCCTGCTTCTCAAGGTACTGCACTGATGCTTAAAGCTTAAACTCCCCGGTATCGACCCACTCGTTCTTGAGCAGAACCCACCAGTCGATGGCCAAGCCTTTTAAGACATACTCATAGGGGAGCCAGCCGTATCCCTTATCCCCCCACCCCTCGCCCCAGGAGTTGCGGATGAGGAGGGCCCCTTGGGTCTCCGCAGCGCAGGTGGGGTTTACGATCTTGACCTTATCATCATACCCCATCGCTACTATGGCATGACCACCGATGATCTTCTCCCCAGGACAGGGAAAGGGGATCTTTCCTTCAGGGCCTGCCTCGGATATGGAGCTATAGACGGTAAAGCCAAACATCGAAGGAACCCCAGCAGCCAAAACCCCCTTTATCTGGATCAAAAGATCCTCTTTAGAGGTATCGGGTGGGTCGAGGCGCAGGTATTTGATGGCCTGGTAGTTCTGGGCGAAGGCGTAACAGAAAGGTGGAGGTTCTGCATCAAAATCCTCAATTACATAGGGCCAATATTCCTCTGGCGGAACCCCGAACAGCACCATGGCACCCATGGTAGTCCTGAGGAAGGCACCAGTATCCCCCTTCCAATTCAGGATGTTTCTGGTTACCTTATAGAGAAAGAGGCGGGAGGCGTCAATGTGCCTCCCAAAGGCCCGGCGCTCAAAATACTCCACCAACCCCACTCCTGCATTGGCCGTACAAGACCCAAGCTCCCCCTGATCCTCGACAGGTGGACACCACTCCCTCAGATCAACAGATTTCGGAACTTCTCCCTTTCTCGGTTTAGCTAGGCCCACCTTCTTTAACATCGGCTCTACTTCCCTATGCCCTATGGTATAATCCCGATAATCGGGATAATCGGGCAACCAACCCATAGCCTTTTTGTCCATAGCAAATACCTCCTACAAAAACATAATCACTGTTTTCATTAACTCAGATATGCAATTTATAAGCTCCATTATTCCATTTGGCCTTTGAAGTACGTTTTATCATCAACTTACCCTATTCTTCCCCTACTATGCGGCAAGGTCAAGGGGGAAATTGCCCCTCAGGGTTGGCCATGTCCTGTCCTTAAACCCCTTCTTGGGTCTCTGAAGTCTAAAATCCGTGTTTAACCCGATCAAGGTTTTGCTTGACAATAGCTAGATTTTTAAACTAATGTTTTGTATATTCGTTTCTAACAGGCGATAGATAAGGTAACAACCTAACCCCAACCTCCTGGGCGTGTTAGGAGAAGAAGTTTACAGAGGTGCCCTTGTTTTAGCCTGTAATGGTATTTTTATATCCCTTAATATATCCCAAAATCTATCTTTTGCTATAGGTGAGAAATGCAAATGGTTGAGCATCGTACGTTCAAAAGATTGGAGATCCCTCTTCTGTTAAGAATGAAGTTGTTGGGAACAGCCAAACATGACCAACCTGTCAAGTCGCAAACCAAAAATGTCTCCCTTGATGGCCTCTTAATAGAAGTACAGGTATTCTTAGAAAATGATAGTCTCATAATTCAGAAAGGAGACGCACCTGTAAAGCTGGGTCCTTTCCTCGTATTGAATGAAAAATTGGTAGAATTGGACATATGGATACCTCCGAAGGCCCAAAGGATCAAAGCGATAGGAAGGGTTGTGTGGTATGACCTTTGCTCAAGGGGGACATCATATTATTTTAGCGCAGGGATCTCCCTAGAAAAAATGGGAGCTGAAGATGGAAAAAAGTGGGCAAATTTCGTAAGCAACATAGCTCAAGTATAAGGTTAAAGATTTGAAGCAAGTGAAGGCCTTCTATTTTTTTCCCTCCACAAACTTCGATCAACTTCCCCCAGGCAAAACTCAATTCTGCCATATCATTGCTCCCATAATGGAAGCGAACTGCTAAAAAAACCTTGACTAAATAAGTTGTACCTATTATTAGTCTTTCCTAACATATCACCAAGGAGGCCTCATGGGAGAAACGCTTACGGCCAGCCTGGAAGACTATCTGGAGGCCATCTGGTTGATCGGACAAAAGGGTCGAGTGATCCGGGTGAGAGAGGTTTCTTAACTTCATCCAGTTACTTTGCCAAAACAGGGAAACGACCTGAACATTGTCAAAGAGGAGGTATAGAGATGGAAGAAATGCTCACCCTCAAGGAGTTCAAACCAGGACAAAAGGGAAAGGTCCTCAGGCTCAAAGGCAAGGGAGAGGTCAAGAGGAGACTTCTCGATATGGGGATCGTCCCAGGAACAGAGATCCAGGTGGAAAAGGTAGCACCTCTCGGGGACCCGGTTGATGTCCTGGTAAAGGGTTATCACCTCTCCCTGCGCAAAGAAGAGGCGGAACTGGTATTGATCGAAAGGAAGTAGTTATGGCCCCTATACCGTTGAGCATGGTCAGAGAAGGAAAACGGGTACAAGTAGTGGAGATAAGGGCTGGCCGCGGGTTGATGCGAAGGCTCCTCGGCATTGGGATCGGGCTAGGGGACGTGATCGAGGTGATCTCCAACTCCGCTCCTGGCCAAGTCATCATCGGCAAGGGGGAGATGAGGATTGGACTGGGGTTCGGCATGGCCCATAAGATCCTTGTACTACAAGCTTAGAAGGAAAAAGGAGGTACTAGGTGAAGAAAAAGGGGGGAAAGGAGATACTCATTGCCCTGGCGGGCAACCCCAATACGGGCAAGACCACTGTCTTCAACCAGCTCACCGGCTCCAGGCAGCATGTGGGCAACTGGCCCGGTGTCACGGTGGAAAAGAAGGAGGGGGAGTTCACCTTTCAGGGGGCGCGGGTGAGGGTGGTAGACCTCCCCGGCACCTATGGGCTCACCGCCTACTCCATCGATGAGAAGATCGCCAGAGACTTCCTGGTGAAGGAGAGGCCCGATCTGGTGGTTGCAATCGTTGACGCCACCAACCTGGAGAGAAATCTCTACCTGGTCACCCAGCTCCTGGAGTTGAAGGTCAATCTGATCATCTGTCTCAATATGCTGGACTTGGCTGAAAAGCGCGGGTGGGAGATAGACATCCAGACCGTCTCGGACGTGGTAAGGGCACCCGTGGTGCCCACAGTAGCAAACAAGGGACAGGGGATAGAAGACCTCAAAAAGACCATCCTCTCAACCGCTACCAGAACCGATAACAAGTTCAAGATCGACTATGGCCGGGATACCGAAACAATGATCGAAGAGGTGGAGGAAGAGATCAGATCCCTGGAGGACTTCCCTTATCCCCCTCGATGGAGCACCATCAAGTTCTTAGAAGGAGACCCTGACGTCCTGAAACTGCTCTATAGAAAAGGGATCGATGAGGGTAAGTTGAACCGGTTTTTGCTCAAGGTCCAAAGAGATCTGGGGTATGATGATCTGGAGACCCTCATCGCCGAAAGGAGATATGGTTATATCCACGGATTGTGCAAGGAGTGCATAAAAAAGCGGGCCGATATAGAAGAGAGGATAAATTGGTCCGACCAGATAGATAAGGTGTTGACCAATAAGTATCTGGGCATCCCTATCTTCCTCGCCTTCATGGTAATGACCTTCCAAATCGTCTTCGGCCTGGGCGGGCCATTGGCCGACCTGATCGATGCCTTCTTCGGCTGGTTGGGCAGTGGCACCACCTCCCTCCTCCAACCTCTTGGGGCGCCCCCCTGGATCATATCCCTCCTCTCCGATGGGATCATCGCAGGGGTCGGATCGGTACTGGTCTTCCTACCCCATATCCTGCTACTCTTTCTCGCCATCGCCATCCTGGAGGACTCGGGATATATGGCCAGGGCCGCCTTTGTGATGGACAGGTTGATGCATGCCCTCGGGTTGCATGGTAAGTCCTTTATCCCGATGATCATCGGTTTCGGCTGCAACATCCCGGCCATCATGGCCACCCGGACCCTGGAGAGCAAAAAGGACAGAATTCTCACGATCCTGGTTAACCCCTTGATGTCCTGCTCGGCCAGATTGCCCATCTACACCCTCTTCGCCGGGGCATTCTTCGCCCAGAGGCAAGGCCTGGTGGTCTTTTCCCTGTACCTCTTGGGTATCGTCCTGGCCACCATTATGGCGCGGATATTTAAGGCCATCTTCTTCAGGGAGGAGGTGGCGCCCTTGATCATGGAACTTCCTCCCTATCGCCTCCCCTCCCTCAAGGGGGTCATTTTGCACATGTGGGAGAGGGGGAGCTTGTTCGTCCGCAAGGCAGGGACTATCATCTTTGCAGGGGTTGTGCTGATCTGGTTGCTGGCCTCTCTCCCTCCGGGAGTGGAGTACGGTTCCCAGGGGAGCCTGATTGGGAGGTTGGGTTCTATATTCGCCCCCCTCCTCAAGCCGGCTGGTTTTGGTTTCTGGCAGGCAGCGGTAGCGCTCCTTTTCGGGATCGTGGCCAAAGAGGTGGTGGTTGGCACCCTGGGGACGCTCTATGGAGTGGAGGGAGAGGGACTTAGGGAGGTCCTTCCTCAATACTTCGTACCCCTTTCGGCCTATGCATTTATGACAATGTCCCTCATCTACATCCCCTGTATCGCCGCCATCGCCACCATAAAGAGGGAGACCAATTGGCGCTGGACCCTTTTGGCCGTAAGCTATAGCCTGATCCTGGGGTGGATATTGGCGGTGTTAATATATCAGATAGGAAGAGTGTTTTAAGGACCCAACATCGGCATGAAAAATTCAAAAAAATGCTTGACAAAGAATAATTCATGTATTAGATTGTTCTAATATTGTTGTTTCATACTAATAACCGGGCGCTTCACAACAACACGAAGTGATTGCCGTTGTTTTGAGAAGCCCAAGAAGTGCCGCTACTTCTGTGGTGTAAGAACTGTATTATTAATGGAGGAAAAAGGTGAGTCCAAAATTTGAAGCGTGGAAAATGCAAGCAAGCCATTTGCCTGAGGTTGTAACCGAATTCGAAAAATGGTTGTTTTTTGATATGGCCAGCGTGCTGTTTGCGGACAAAGCTGGTGAGTTGTTGATGCTCAGGGCCGAACATTCCGAGTTGAGCATTGATCAACGTATCGAGCGTATCGCAGCGCTTTCGCGATCATGGGGGTTTTCGTACCTCGTGCTTTGCCGTAGTCAAGTGTGCGCCAGGGTAATCATCTATGACCAAATGAAGGTACAAAAAACACTGTCGAACGTGCCACAGTGGGTCTTCGATAAAATGGGCTACCCGCACGACATCGGGCCCATCGAGTTCTTGGAAGAGGTGGGGCGGCGCTGGCAAGACAAGGGACAGATACCGCACGAGATCGGATTGGCCCTTGGCTATCCCATCAAGGACGTCTTGGGATACATGGGGTTGATCCCGTTGCGGTCCACAGGGAACTGTGGCTGGAGGATCTACGGAGATCCCACCCCCTCCCTGCGCAAAAGCCGCGAATTCGAGCAGGCCAGGGAGCAGGCAGCCGCGTTCATAAGTATGTGATCAAGACAAAAAAGCCGAGACGGATAGGCGGATCCGTCTCGGCCGGATGCATGCTCGCTCCATGTTGGTTCAGGCAGGTGAGATCGCATCCACAGGGCAATGGGGAACGCACCGGACGACAGGCAGGTTAACGCAGTCATTGCACAGTTTAGGATCGATAATGTATGTCTTTTCGGTCTCTGCGTTACTGATTGCGTTCCTCGGGCACATAAGGCGGCAGGCATCGCAAGAAACACACTTTTTTGGATCGATTCTGTGAGCCATGGGGTTTACCTCCTTTCCTTATTTTAGGTCTTTCTAAGGGCAAGCATAATTGACTCTGCCAATATTATATATAACACAGCAATCCTAGTTTGTCAAGGATTTTTTGCAATTAGTAAAGTATAATACTATTAATAAAACCTATTTAGATTAACTGATTGATAATTGATTAGGGTTGCCAAACAAACCGGTAGTTTTCAATGGTGGTGGGGTAGTATTGATAGCTCGGTCCGTGCTATCATTCCACAGGATAAATAGAGGTGAAGAAGATGGAGATGCAACAATATTTACAACCAACACGCATATTGAATTATTATGCAGAAGAAATTCAAGAATTGACCAGAAAGAAATTTTCAAATCTGAAAACTAAAGAGGAGAAGGTTAAGGAAATTTATTATTTTGTCAGAGATGGAAAATGATAGCAAAATTCCCTTGGAGCTTCCCGATCTTTTCTTCAAACCTTCTAACATAGTGTAACAAAAGATAGATTGAGGGATCAGAAGCGTAAGAAAAAAAATAAAAAAATGCTTGACAAAAAAATTTTGAGGATTTAAATTAGAATTATCTAATTCTATTTTGAGGGGTTAATAATGAATAATGAAATACTGACCCCCACCATGGAAGATTATCTTGAGGCCATCCTTCTTTTAGAAGAGGAAAAGAAGGCTGTCCGGGTCAAGGACATAGCCAAAAACATGGACGTTAAGCTCCCCACCGTGACCAGCATGCTCAACACCCTCATGCAAAGGGGCCTGATCAACCATGAAAAATATGAATACGTGGAGCTGACTGATAAGGGTTTGGATCTAGCCAAAGAGGTCAAGCGCAAGCACGAGTTACTATCCAGTTTCCTATCCAACATCTTGGGTATAGACCTTAAAAGGGCCGAGGAAGATGCCTGCAAGATGGAGCATGCCGTAAGTCCTGAGACCATGGAGCGGCTGGTGGAGTTTATGGAATTCATAGAGGTCTGTCCTCGAAGCGGTCCCAGTTGGTTGAAATCATTTGCCACTTATTGTGCCAAGGGTACTGAGGGCCATTCACCGCAAGAGTGCCTGAGGCACATGAGGGAGTTTGTGAAGGAATTCGACTTCAAGCTAAAAGAGATGGAAACAAGAAAAGAGGCGCAACCCATAGAAAAGTCATTGATGGAGCTTTCACCTGGCCAAAAGGGAAGAATCGCCAAGGTCAAGGGGACAGACCAGATTCACCAACGTATACTGGATATGGGAGTGGTGCCTGGGGCCATCGTGGAGATGGAATACATAGCCCCCCTCGGAGACCCAGTAGAGGTCAAGCTGAAGGGGTACCATCTTTCTTTACGTAAAGAAGAGGCCTCTAATGTCTATATAGAGGAGGTCTAGTTGAAAGGGGGGTTTATGCCGCTGACCATGACAGGGCCAGGAGAGGAGGTCACCCTGGTGGGTATAAACGCTGGTCGTGGGCTACAGGCAAGACTTTACAGTATGGGGCTGGTGCCGGGCGTACGGATGAAGGTCTTGAACAACGGTGGACGAGGACCTCTGATGGTCCTGGTAAAGGAGACACGGCTGGCCCTGGGCTATGGGGTAGCCACTAAGATCCTGGTAGAAAAGTAAAATTTTTTATGTAAAAGTTAGATGATACTAATCTAATTTTATTAATCTTATAAAATCTTGAAAGGCCAATATTGTGTCTATCAAAGAGGAAAAGGTCCCGGCGCAGGGGAATAAAGAACATTTGAAAAATCTCATCGAAAGGAGCACCCAGGACCTCCATGATCGGGTAAATATGCAACAACACATCCTGCTCAGCATCCTGGGAGAGATGAAGGATAGGTGCCCTGCTGATCTCTGTTCTCTGCTGGATTGCCCGCACAGAAGGTTGTTGCGCCAGGTCCTGACCGAGACCATAGAGGTATTGGAGGAGACAAAGAAGGCCTTCAAATCAAAGAGGCTGGAGGGGTTGAGAAAGAGGTTGATGGATGTGTTAATAAAAACAGCTTGAGATTATTTTTGGGGCGTCTTACGGCCCCTGCGATGGGCAGGGGAAGTGAAGGCGTAACTTGATGGTCTTCAAAGGACATCGGGTTACCTCTTTTTTATTGGGGCGTCTTACGGACCCTGCACGGCAGGGAAAGGGAGGGCGTAACGTGAGATCGCAAAATTCAAAAGAGGAGGTGGATTATGCAAACGTTGGTCCCTTTAAAGAAAAGGCGCCCTCTCTGGGAGATCGAATGGTTGATGTGCCACGCATTTGGAATTTGCCTCACGGATGAAGAGGCGAGAAAGCTAGCAAGACAGACGGGATTTAGCAAGGACGGTGCAGCCACACCCTTCGAGGTCCACAGCCATTTAATCGGGACAGGGTAGAGGGTGAGGAGATTGAAGGGGTTTGGAGGGAATTGATTCAGCAAGGAGAAATGAAAGGGTCCTTTTGGGCGATCATGACTCGAGAGGATGTCCCTCCTGAGCTGCTGATGAAGATCTTTGGCGAAGTCCACATGACCTGCTTTGGGAACGCAACAAAGCAAATCGCGAGAGTACGGAAAGTGGCGGGCTTGGGCGGGGAGTTGGAGAACCTAAAACAGAGGCTCACAAAGATCCAGGATCGACTCTCCAGGGTTCGATCTGAGCGGGATCGGCTGAAGGGGAAGGTACGGGAAAAAGAAAAAGTCCTTCAATCTTTGAAGGAAAAGCTCGATGGCTTGAAGAAGCTTCCAATTGGCACGGTCTCGGTCCCCACGGAAGCAACCCTTAGATGGAGGCAGAAGAGGACAGAGTTGCTGGGGAGGTTGCAGCAGGAGAGGAACCTCCGCCTTTTATTAGAAAAGAAGGTAAAAGAGCTGGAGAAAGAGTTGGAAAAGATGGGCTTGAAGGCGAACTCAGGGCAAGAAGAAAGTCTCCCTTCTCCTGTACCTTTGCCCTCTACCATCCATTCATTAAAGGGGAAAAAGGTCCTGTTTATCGGCGGTCTGGGTAGGATGGAAGATCGCTATCGGCAGCTTATAGAGTCACTAGGAGGAATCTTTGAGTACCACAGCGGTTACTATGGCAAGGGGGGAGAGGCTCTCGAGAACAAGGTTAAATGGGCTGACGTTGTCCTCCTTCCGGTCAATTGTGTCAGCCATTTCGCCTCTAGCATAGCAAAAAGGCTCTGCAAGAAGGAGGACAAGCCCTTCATTCCCCTTCCCAGCGCCGGATTGACTTCTCTGTACAGGGCCTTGGGAATGGGGATAGAGGGGGAGGAAGGCGATGAAGAATGATGAAAAGGGCGATCTCACTATCAGGCCAGGGCGCATAAACAGCAGCTCACAACTGAACCTGACAGGAAGGGGGCTTGGGCCAGGGGGAGAGTGCATCTGTTTAGTATGCGCCAAGGTTATCCCTCACAGGCCAGGTATACCCTGTCGAGAAGAGGTATGTCCGGAGTGCGGTGGTAGGATGAGGCGTAAATGAAAATCTAATCCAAAGGAGATACTCATGAAACTCTTAAGCGAACTCCAAATCGGAGAAAAGGCAAAGGTGGAAGATGAATCAATCACCATTGGTCATGGTATGGCCCAGAAGGTCCGGGTGGAATGAAAGGGTGGGCAATGACCTTGGATGAGATCAGACCTGGGGAGCAGTGTCGGATCAAGGGGATAATGGCCACGGGTATCTTGGGCCAGCGGTTGCTAGACATGGGTTTTATCCCTGGAGTCCAGATAGAGGTCATCCGCAATGCCCCCCTCATAGACCCGGTGGAGATCAGCTTGGGTGAATACCAAGTCAGTATCCGCCATGATGAGGCAAGATATGTGGAAGTAGAACCATTATGAAAAGGAAAGAAAAGGCCCTGGTGGCAGTGGCAGGGCAGCCAAATTCGGGTAAATCGACGGTCTTCAACATGCTCACAGGTGCCCGTCAACATGTGGCCAACTACCCTGGGGTGACCGTGGAGAAAAAGTCGGGCACATATCGTTACCAGGATACGCGGATAGAACTGGTTGACCTTCCTGGAACCTACAGCCTCACCTCCTATTCCTTAGAGGAGAGGATAGCAAGGGACTTTATCCTCCATAAAAGACCCGCCTTGGTTGTTGATATCGCCGATGCCTCAAACCTCAAACGAAACCTCTACCTCACCTTCCAACTCCTGGAGATGGGGATCCCCGTGGTCATCGATCTAAATATGATGGATGTGGCAGAAAGACGGGGTCTTAAGATCGATGTGAAAGAGTTGAGCAGACGCATCGGAACCCCTGTAGTCCCTACGGTTGGAAACAGAGGAAAAGGAAAGAAGGAGCTTCGGAAGGCCACCTTTGAGGCCTATAAAGGGAGGGAGGCCTTTAAACCCTTTCGTATTGATTATGGCCCTCTAGAACCCATATTGAAGGAACTGGAAAGCAAGCTTTCAAAGAGCGAACAACTCTCTGCGAGCTACCCCCTGAGGTGGCTTGTAGTAAAACTCATGGAGGGCGACAGCGAGACACAGAGACTCATCGAGAAACACCTCGAAGACCCCAAGGAGATCCTAAAATATGTGGAGACAAAGAGGGAGGAGTTCGCCTCTAAGCACAATGAGGCACCGGAGAGGTTCATTGCCACCCGGCGATACCAGAGCGCGGATGAGATCGTAAAGCACTCCGTCAGGAAGAAACGAGAGGTCCCTTCAACCCTGTCCGATATGATTGACAAGGTCGTCTGCAACAGATTCTTGGGGCCTGTCATCCTGGCTGCGATCATCTATGCCCTTTTTGAGCTCTCCATTGTCCAGGGTTATAAGGTCACTGCCTACACCTGGCCGCTGCTTGCCGGGTTCAAGGAGCTAGTGGCCTCAATTCTGCCTTCCCCTGGTTTTATAGAGGAACCCCTTATCCGCTCTGTCCCCTTAGGGGTGGTTGACGGTGTCATCGCAGTCCTGAACTATGTCCCTCTTTTTCTGATATTGTTCGCCTTGATAGCCATCCTAGAAGATACAGGATACATGCCCAGGATGGCCTTTATCCTTGACAGGATCTTCCGCCACTTCGGCCTCCACGGCCAGTCCACCCTCCCTCTAATCCTGGGCGGCGTATTTGTAGGGGGGTGAGCTATACCAGGGGTGATGGCCTGTAGGACCATCAAGGACGAGCGGGCGAAGATGGCGACCATCTTGACAGTCCCTCTCATGAACTGTATGGCAAAGATCCCCTTCTATACCCTGCTTGTCAGTATATTCTTTGTCCAGCACAAGGGCATGGTTATGTTCTTCATCGCCACCATCACCATTATCGTAGCCCTGGCAGTGGCCAAGGCCCTGACCCTCACTGTCCTCAGAAGGAAAGAGAGTGCACCCTTTATCTTAGAGATGCCCCCCTATCAACTCCCCACAGCGCAGGGCGTTCTGCGTCGCTGCCTAGAGAGGACTTGGCTCTTTGTCAGGAAGGTCATAACCATCATCATCGTCATAGCCCTCATCGTCTATGTCCTCATCAGCCTTCCTGGACTAAATAAGGAGAGGGAGGCCTATTACGAGACACGGGCGCAAGGGGCAATCACCACCTTTTTTAACCAGATAGAGGGCAATCCCTATGCCGGCCTCCTTGGGGGACCGAGGCTGATGGAGTTTATGGGATACTGGAACGATTACAAAAAGGCCAGGATGGGTGCAAAGAGTAAGGAGAAAAAGAGGGCCATCGATGAAGAATTCCGGAGGGAAAACCCAGAATTCTTCAAGATCGTAAAGCCAGGAAGGGATAAGGAGGCAAAAAAGGTCAACAAGACCTTTAAGAAACTGGTTAGAGCCAGAAAGAAGCTCTTGAGGCATAAAAAGGATGAAACCATCTCCTCCAGTTACTTGGGGCGCTTTGGTCGTTTCCTCGAACCCCTTACTAAGATTGCAGGGTTCAACTGGCGTATAAACATCGCCCTCCTGAGCTCCTTTGCAGCAAAGGAGAGCAGTGTGGCTACCTTAGGGGCTATTTACCAACCATCAGGGGGAGAGAAGGCAGCCCTCGAGGCGAGGATGAAGAAGAAGGAAAAGGGATTCACCCCCCTTCACGCCCTGGCCATCATAATCTTCATGGCCATGTATCCCCCCTGCATCCCCACCCTTATCATGGTCAAGTTGGAGTCAGGACGCCTAGGATGGATGTGGATGCTCTTTGCCGCCCTCTACCCTACCCTCCTGGGGTTGATGATGGCTATCCTGGTGTTCAGCGGTGGGAATCTCCTCGGCCTGAGCGGGATGGGGGCGATGGTTGGATTTTATGCCATGGCAATAGCCATAACGGCATTGATGGCTCTCATCAGGAGGGAGCCGAAATATAAAGAAGATATACTAGAAAGGGGGTGAGTCTTATGAAGAAGGTCCTTTTCGGCATTGGTCTGCTGACATTGTGTATCTTTCTGGCTGGGCAGGCCCTTTCCCACACACCGCTGTGCTCCTGCTTCGACAATGGGGATGGGACCATCACCTGCGAAGGTGGCTTCTCTGACGGTTCCTCGGCTGCTGGTGTGAGTATGAAGGTGGTGGACGCAAAGGGAAAAGTGCTCATCAAAGGTAAGATGAATGAGGACAGCGAGTTCACCTTCAAGAGGCCTGATGTGCCCTTCAAGGTGATCTTCGATGCAGGACCAGGCCATGTGGTGGAGGTAAAGGGCGAGGATATCACTGAATAAAAATTTAAAATGAGGGTGAAATGATGAAAAGGGTAAGGTTGTTGTTACTGATTGGGTTGATGGTCTTTGCGTTGAGTGTCCCTGCCTTTGCCCATTTCCAGATGATTTACACCCCGGAGAGTGCCCTGACCAAAGGAGGGAAGATAGACTTCAAGCTGGTCTTTACTCATCCCTTTGAGGCCGGGCATACCATGGATATGGGCACCCCTGAGGGGTTTTTTGTCGTCCATAAGGGGAAGAAAAAGGATCTTAAGGGGAGTCTTAAGTCCATCATCTGGAGGAGCCTGACAAACGAGGGCAAGGCCTTTAAGACTTCTTACAAACTCAGAGGGATGGGGGACTATGTATTTTGCCTCGTCCCTGCACCCTACTACGAAAAGTCAGAGGATATCTATATGCAACAGATCACAAAGATGATCGTGAACGTGGCTGGTCTTCCCACTGATTGGGACGCAGAGATAGGGCTTGCGGCTGAGATCGTCCCCCTTGACAAGCCCTATGCCCTCTGGACAGGAAACGTATTTAGGGGCGTTGTGAATTGCGATGGCAAGCCCGTCCCCTTTGCCGAGGTCGAGGTGGAGTATCTGAACCACGATGTTATGGGTAATGCCTTCGCCAAAAAAGCTAAAGTTGAAGCGCCTCAGGATGCCTTTGTTACCCAGACCATCAAGGCAGACGCCAACGGTGTATTCACCTTTGGTATCCCCAAAGCCGGCTGGTGGGGGTTTGCTGCCCTTGGTGTAGGTCCAAAGAAAGAATACAAGGGCAAGGAGTTCTCCCAGGACGCTATCATTTGGATCCAGGCAAGGGACATGGAATGAGCCCTTTTTCTGCCCCCTGTCTTCTTCTGGGCAGAGGGCAGATCCAGTCCTTTATAGGGAGGGTTAGGAGATGAAGCAGGAGAAGGTCCTGGCACAGGGGAATAAAGATTATTTAATGAAGATTATCGAGAGGAGCACCCAGGACCTCCATGATCGGGTAGATATGCAACAACATGTGCTGTTCAGCATCCTGGAACAGATTAAAGATGGGTGTCCTGTTGACCTCTGCTCTCTTGTGGATTGCCCGCACAGAAAGTTGTTACGCCAGGTCCTTGCGGAGACCATAGAGACCCTGGAGGAGACAAAGAAGGCTTTCAAATCAAAGAGGCTGGAGGGATTGAGGAAGAGACTCATGGCGGTGCTAACGGAAACCGCTTAAGATTATTTTAGGGACGTCTTACGGCCCCTGATATGGTCAGGGGAAGTGAAGGCGTAACTTAATGGCCCCTGAAGGGCATCGGGTTGCACCTTCTTTTTTTCAACAAGACTTATTTTGGCTTGACAAGAAAAAATGGGTGTGTTAGTCCTGCTTAATAAATAGAGATAAGTCTAAATTTGTGCGTAATGGCTAAGAAAACGCGTGGTATGGTTGGAATAATAATGGCAGTAGTTTTATTGATATGCACATCAAACTGTTTTGCAAAGACATTGGAGAAAGATATCAATAATGATGGAAGGATAGATGTACGGGGCTATTATGATAAGAAAGGGGATTTAATAAGGATAGAATCTGATTTGAATTTTGATGGAAAAGTGGATGAGTGGAGATATTTTGAAAAAGGGAATTTGGTGAGGATAGAAAGCGATACCAATCATAATGCCAAGATTGATACCTGGAGTTTTTTTGAAGGGGGAAAATTAAAAAGACAAGAGCAAGATAAAAATGAAGATGGTCTAAGGGAGATAATCATCTTTTTAGACAAAGAGGGGAAAAAAGAAAAGGTAGCAATAGATAAGGATTCCAATGGAAAGCTCGATACTTTTAGTTTTTATAAAGAAGGGGAACTTATAAAGCAAGAACAAGATAAAAATGAGGATGGAAAGATAGATACATGGCTTTATTTTGAAAAGGTCGAAGAGCTAAAAGAAAGTCGGCTGGATACAAACTTTGACGGAAAAGTAGATGCCATAAAATTTTATGAGAAAGAGAAGGTTATAAGGGCGCAGTGGGATAGCGATTTTGACGGAAACATAGATACTTGGGATTACATCAAGGAGGCAAGGCAGGAGCAGGATAGAAACAAGGACGGAAAGGTAGATGCATGGCTCTATCTGGATAGGGTGGGGAAAATAACCAAAGAAGAAATAGACACAAATTTTGATGGAAAGGCAGATTTAGTAAAACATTATCAGGAAGAATTGTTGATTTTGGAAGAGGTAGACTCAAATCATGATGGCAAATTTGATGTAAGAAATGAATATAAAAAATGGGGCCTATATAGACAACTTCAGGACAGAAATAAAGACGGGAAAATGGACTCATGGATATACTTTTCTCGGCAAGGAGAAGAAGAGAGATTAGAAATTGATGAGGATTATGACGGCAGGATTGACAACTGGTATCTTTACAAAAAAGGGAAATTAGTAAGGCACAAAAAAGATTCAAATCATGACGGTATCATCGATGAAATAGCATATTACGATAAGGGAAGGCTTATAAAATCAGAACATGATGAAAATAGAGATGGAAGGATAGATACTTGCTGTCATTATGATAAAGAAGGGAACCCATTTAAGGCTGTGCATGATAAAGACGGTGATGGAAAATGGGACAGTTTCTCTTTTTATGAAAAGGGGAAACTTATAAGGATAGAAGAAGATACCAATAAAGACGGGAAAATAGATGTCTGGAAGTCCTATGGGAAAAAGGGAAAGCTAGTTAAGACAGAAAAAGACCTGAATTATGATGGGAAACCAGACATAACCCTTTAGGAGAGATTATGATTTCTTTTTTAGCAAAAGGGGGCATATTGGTAATTCCTATACTTTTTTGCTCTGTGATTGCCCTTACTATCGTACTAGAGAGGCTTTACCAATTCAGAAAGCTAAAGATTAAAAATCCAGACCTGCCAATGGAGATTCAAAAGGCATTAAAAGAACAAAAAACAAATGGTGCCTTATCCATGGCGGAAAATAGCAAGGGCATCTTGGGTAAGGTGTTAAGAGAAGGCATCAAAAGATATGGACGCGGTAAAGAGGCCATAGAAAAGGCTTTGTCCAATGCAGCAGAAAGGGAAGTAGAGGAGCTAGAAAGGCACCTACCTGTGCTAGCCACTGTGGGAAATATTGCCCCACTTTTAGGGCTATTGGGCACGGTAACAGGGATGATAAGGGCATTTATGGTAATTGAAAGATTGGGAGGAAGGGTGAATGCCAGTGTGCTGGCAGGTGGCATATGGGAGGCCATGCTCACTACTGCATTAGGGCTTTCTGTAGCTATACCAACGGTAGTGGCCCACAATTATCTAGTAAACAGGGTAAGGAGTTTTACCACAACGTTGCAGAATAGGCTTAATGAATTTTTAGAGGGGATTGGATGATCAGACTTAAAAAAAATGCAAAGAATGGTGCAGAGGTGCCTCTTACTCCCTTAATAGACATGGTATTTTTGCTGATTATATTCTTTCTTTTAACTACAAGGTTTATCACCGAAGAAGGTATCTCGGTAAAGCTTCCTCAGGCAGATTCCACCACACCCCAGACCCAAAAGGAAATTACAGTATATGTCTCTAAAGAAGGCAGGGTATTTATTGGAAATAGAGAACTTACCTTACATCAACTCCACTATGAATTAAGGTCTCTTATAGGCACTGACAGAGACAAATTAGTAGTGATAAAGGCGGATAGAAATGTAATTTTAAATAAAGCAGTAAAGGTAATGGACGTTGCAAAGACAGCCGGCGCAGCGAGGCTTTGTATCGCTACCAAAAAGGAAGAACAATGAATAACAGAAATAATAGGGCCATAAGATTATTTCTCCTTTTTTCTATTGCATTACATGCATTTATAATATTTTCCTTTACTGACGTATTCACTGCAAATAGGCATGAGCGTAGAATAGAGGTGGACTTAAGAGAGATAAAGGAAGAGGGATCTCCTAAGGTCCCATTGAGGCCGAAAAGGATTAAGCAGGTGACCCACAACTTAGATCCAATAAAGGAGATAGTGCATCAAAAGGTAAAATACAGGCAATATCCAAAAAGCATTGTAGAACCTATTAAGGAAACAAGGTATAGGCCTACACCGCTAGCAAGCATGACCAATCTTTTCCCAAAACATTATGGTGGTAAAGTTGATCCCCTCCTTTACTATCAACGACTTATTAAACAAAAGATTGAAGAAAATAAAAGATACCCATTGTTTGCCAGAGATGAAGGCATTGAGGGCTTGGTGTGGCTAAAATTTGTCATTTTAAGAAACGGGCGACTCAAAGATATTAAGGTAGTCAAATCCAGCCCTCACCAAATTTTAGATAAGGCCGCCATAGAGAGTATTAAAAAGGCGAATCCATTTCCTCCTTTTCCAGAGGAAATAAGAGAGAGGTCGTTAACCATGAATATATGCCTATGTTTTGAATTAACGCATGCAAGATGAAAAGAAAGGAGGGATGAAAGATGAGATGAAAGATTAAAAAACCAAATAGGTGCGGAAAGCAGCTCCCGGCTAAAGGAATATCTGCTTTCCGCCGGCACCTGGTAAGCATTTCTACCAGGCCCGTAATTATTGTAGCAGGGAGAAAGGTTGTTGTCAATTTAATGTAAGAATGAAACCAGATCAAGATTATCGTAGGGACGTCTTACGGCCCCTGAATCGGTCAGGGGAAGTGAAGGCGTAACTCGGTGGAGGAGTCATCGGGTTACGCCTACTTTTTTCAACAACATGATTTCAGGAGGTGAGAAGATGAAGAGGATCGTAATTTTTACGCTGGCGCTCTTTTTCCTGTTCTCGAGCCTCTCCTTCGGGGAGGAGGAAAAAGAAGAGGAAAAAAGAGATGTATTGGAGCTGGGTGAGGTAATTATCACCGCTACCAAGACAGAACGCACCGTCGGAGAGGTCCCGGCGGTGGTGGAGGTGATCACAAAAGAGGAGATCGAGGCAAGGGGGGTCAAGACCGTCCAGGACGCCTTGAAGCTGATCCCCGGCCTCAAGGTGACCGAGCACGTGGGGACCTGGGGTGACAAGGGGCATGTCCAGATCATGGGTCTTGATGCCAAGCATACCATGGTCCTAATGAATGGTCAGAGGGTCCTCGGGGGCCATGCATCCGCCATAGACCTTCAGGCCTACCCCGTCGAGATGATCGAGAGGATAGAGGTGGTCAAGGGGCCCTTCTCAGCGCTTTACGGCAGCGATGCGGTGGGAGGGGTGGTGAATATCATCACCAAGTCGCCCCCTGTAAAACCGACTGTATCGGCTTCAACAGGCTTCGGAAGCAGGAATACACAGGTCCACTCATCAAGCGCCGGGTTCAGCTACAAGGGCTTCGGAGGCTTTCTAAATTATACCTACCGGAAATCCGATGGGGTCCATGATTACTACGACAGATACTACGAACACATGTTTCAGGGCAACTTTCAGTATGAATTTCCCCTAGATATCAAGTTGAGCATTCAACCCTACTATTCTAAGAATAGGATGGACTGGGATTACAAATGTAGCCGCGGGACGATCAAAAGGGTTGACATGCATCGCACCCAGAAGAGGTTTGGCCTCAATACCATCGGTGAATGGTTACCGGATGAGGTCTCGAAACTCACTGTCAGGGGGTCATGGTTCGACTACAAACACTATACCAAGGACAGGAAATCTGACTGGGTGAGCGACAACTATGAAGGAGAGGTGGCCTACAGCCGACTGGTAAAGCTCTTTGGGGAGCACACCTTTACCGGGGGCTATAGCTACCTCCTTCAGGAGATAGACGATGACGGAAAGAAATTTAAGGCCGATGCCTACACCCACGGCTTCTTTATCCAGGACGAATGGAATATAATAGACCCCCTTACCGTTGTCCTCGGGCTCAGGGTGGACGATCATAAGGAGTGGGGGACGCAGTACAACCCCAAGGGGAGTCTTTCCCTTGAGGTAGTGAAAGGCCTAAGGCTCCTTGGCTCGGTGGGAAAGGCCTTCAGATCCCCCACCCTGGTGAAGCTCTACGCCGATGGGTGGAAGATGGGGCCCTGGAACATGCACGCCAACCCCAACCTTGAACCAGAAGAGTCCATGGGCTATCAAGCCGGGGTTGAATACACCTACGGCGACACCTTCCTGGGAAGGCTCGTCTATTTCAGGAACGAGGTTGAAGATCTTATCGACTCCAAGCGGGTGGGGCCTGATATGTACTGGATAAATGTAGAGGAGGCCATAACGCAGGGGCTGGAATTAAGCCTTACCTTCCGTCCTCCTTTCCGTCCCCTCAAAAACCTCACGGCCTTCCTCGGCTACACGCTCCTCCACACGAGGGATAGACAACTGCACAGAGAACTCGATTTCAGACCCAGGCACAAGGTCGATGTTGAGCTCCAATACGATATCCCCCAGATCGCCTTCAAGACAATCCTGGAGGTGGAATACATAGGGGAGCGCTACGCATACACGGAAATCGCCCGAAAGCTAGATGACTATGCCATAGTCAACCTCGCCTTCACAAAGGAGATCACCGAGATAAAGGGCCTTCCCATACGCCCCGAGCTCTTTCTGAGGATAGACAACCTCTTCAACAAGAAGAACGTGGGGTGGTACTACTCGGACAGGTGCGGACAGAAGGCGTATGACGAGTACGATATAGACGGGGTCCAGGTCTTTGGCGGGCTCAAATTGACGTTTTGATATAAAAGGAGAAAGCCATGCAAAGGATGGGAAAAGGGTTAATAATTTTTGTGATGCTCCTTTTGGGGTTCTGCCATCAGGTCAGTGCCCACACCCTCTGGATAAACCTCACAGACTATTCTCCGAAGTGGAATCCGGATTATGGCACTGCAACCAAACTCTACATGGGTTGGGGTCATCGCTACCCCGCAGCCGACTTCCTGAGACCGGAAGCGCTCAACGGCCTCTCAATGGTCGAACCTGGGGGAGATAAGAAGGAGTTGACCCCTGGCCCTGGTGGTCTTTTGGCCACCAGGGTGGAGTTCGAAGAACCTGGAGGATACATCCTCTGCGCCGTGAAGAAGCCGGGCTATTACACCATGTACGAAAAGGGAGAGAAGGTCCACCACAAACTGGGCACAAAGGAGGGGCTTGAAGGCGTCATCCTCAGCCTCTATTTTGAGCAATATGCCAAGGCCCTGACCAACGTGGGCAAGGTGAAAGGTAACCCCTTTGAGAAACCGGTGGGCCACAGGCTGGAGATAGTGCCCCTTGCCAACCCATACAGTCTCAAGGGCGATGGTGGTCATCTACTACCCGTGAAGGTCCTCTTCAACGGGAAGCCGGCTAAATACGTGCGCGTCTATGCCACCTATACGGGATTTTCGACCCGAGACGACTTCGCCTTTGCAACCTTCACAGACGGCGAGGGGGTGGCAAGGATAAGGCTCCTGCACTGGGGGCCATGGCTGATAAAGGCAGTAAAGAAATCCCCTGCCTCAGGGGACATGAGGGAGAAGTGCGATGAAATCTCTCTGACAGCGACTTTGACCTTTGAGGTGCCGTAAATGTGGGAATTCTTTAACGAGGGCCAACCCCTTTACCCCTCTTCCCAGGGGCCTGGGGCCCTCTAGGGTCAAGATAGAGGTGGAGATCGTCTTCAAACTGGAGTGAGGGAATAAAAGATCAACGGTTTAGGACTTCTTCACCCCCCAATCGGGCGGGTTAGGGTCCTGTATGACCTGACCCGCCCGAAGAAGAAGATGTGCCTGATAAAGGTCTTTGGCGAGCTTAACATTGACAAGTGACAAGCCAGAGGTGCCCTATATCATCGTCTTCGCTGCCGGAGCGTGTCATGTGGTCGAACAAGAGGGGCCTCCATCAACGGACGAGGAAAAGAAGTCAATGGAAGAAGAGAAGTCCAAATAAGAGAGTCTCTTAAATTCACAAGAAGGATAAAACTATGGGAAAGAAAGGTAGGAAAAAGAGGAATCTAATAGGGATAGTGTTGGTAATCCTTATGGGGTTGGTGGTCTGGTCTTTGGTAAGCACGCAGTATAAATGGAAATACAGCGATTCGGGACTTGCCGAGTATAAAAAGGGGAATTTCCAGGAGGCCATCGAAAACTATGCCAGGGCGATAGAGTCTAATCCTGATGATGCATCCCTGTACAACAACCGGGGACTTGCCTATGCCGGACTTAAGGAATACGAGAAAGCGATTTCGGACTACGATAAAGCCATAGAATTGAAACCAGATTACGCAGTGGCATACTGCAATAGAGGGCTTTCATATTTTAAAAAGGGCTCCTGGGGCAACAAAGACCCATACAAAAGAGCAATTTCTGATTTTAGTAAAGCCATAGAATTGGATCCGGATTATGTGGATGCTTATTACAACCGTGGACTTGCTTATAACAAATTTGTGCATTACTACAGTAAGCCCTTTAGTGCTGAAGATGAAGATAAATATAATAAGGCAATTGCAGATTTTGACAAGGTGATTGAATTAAACAACTCTTATGTACTGGCACTGGCTGGAAAAGCTAATGCTATTTATAGATATGGGAACTGGGAAGAAGCAGAGAAACTGTATAATAAGGCACTCCAGCACGAAAGGGAAATCATAGCTAGGGTAGGTTCTAAAGGGCTGGCAGGTGTATATTATAGCCGAGGACGAAATTATATGAACTTTATAGATATTAGAAAAGCACTTTCTGATTTCAAGAAAGTAATAGAGTTAGAACCAGACAATGATGCTGCATTTACTTATATTGCTATTATAAATTTAGAACTGGAGCAATACGAAGAAGCAATTAGATATGCTAATAAGAAAATTGAATTAGAGGGTTCAAAAAAGGACTCAAATTATTACTCTACACTTGGAAAGTGCCATTATGGTCTTGGCGAATATGATAAAGCAATTGCCAATCTAAAAAGGGCATTAGATTTGCCCCTTCGTCACGGGAGTAAAGAATCGCTACGGAGATGGTTGGGCAAAGCGTATAAAGAAAGCAGGGAAATGGAGAAAGCAAAAGAACAATTGCAAAAAGCAGTTGAATTATTGAGTAAGAGAATTCAGACAGGCAGAAACGGATACACGAATTATCAAGAAAGAGGATTATGCTATATAGAACTTGAGCAATATGATAAAGCCATTTCTGATTTCAAAAAGGTAATAAGCTTAAAAGAGAAAACCGACCGAAGAGTTTATTATTGGAATTCTTATTTAGAGGCGCATAAGAATGTTGGAATTACCTACTCTAAAATGGGAAATAAGGAAAAAGCGAAAGAGTATTTTCAAATAACAATAAAACTTGCTGAAGAAAGAGGAAACAATAGAGTAATAGAGAAAACACAAAAATTATTAGCCGAACTTTGAGTTTTTCTTAGAGAGGGGGTGAGAGAACAATGTGTGTCCCGATAAGTGTACTTACAAAAGGACAAATCAGTGGTTGCACAGGGCTATGCCGCCTGTGGCCCCATATTAGTGTCTTGGCAGTCCTTTGCGCTGGTTTAGTGTGGAACTTTGGACGTGGAAGATTATCTAAGAAAGATAAAGCAAAGGCCTAATATAGCAAATGCGTAGGCAATTTTAAAAATGGACTGGTCATATTGGAGCAGGAAGAAGAGATAAAATTAGTTTAAGTAATGGTCATCGCACCTAAGATAGAGGCAAAAGTTTACAATAAATTTTGGATTTTTATTTGGACATCTATCTCCCCACTACCCTAATCGGGTGGGGTCAGGTCTTGTATGACCTGACTCGCCCGATTAGGATATGTGCCTGATGAAGTCCTTCGGAAAGAAAGAAGCTGAGAAGATGGACAAGAAAAAATGGTTCATATTTCTATTGGCTACGTTCGTGGTAGCAGGTTCCGCCGCAAAAGCGGCAGAACCTGCAGAGTCACTCTGGTGGGAGGTTAAATCCCCCAACAGGCATGTTGGTGCTACTTTGAGCAGGGAGGAGATAGTCGCTGCCTTTGAAAGGCCAAAGTCGCTAATCCTGCGCCGGGGCAAGTTTCCACTGGGAACTAAGGAGGAAAGTGCTATTGCCAAGGCAGTTAAGGGCAATAAAGCAACCGTATGGATCAGAAACCCTGAAGGCGCTGTCTCGCAGGTCAATTTGGATTCTAAGAGTTTAGAAGTTACATTGCCAACAGATATTAGAGGACTTTATCTTATCGGCGCTCATGTAGATGCCGAGGTTATGGATTTTGATTCAGATGGTGAGAGTGAGAAGGTTCATTTCTATTCGAAACAACTTGTATATCACTTTAAACGAGGTGGTCGTATTGACCCAAAACCGGATGTCTTCTTCAAAGGTATGGAGGAGGAATTTCCTTTGGAAATAGGGCCGTTCATAGCTAAAAAGAGAGTAGGGGGAGGCCCTTTCATGGGTAGCTATCAAACAGCCCTCAAAGAGCACAAAATGAAGATTTTTTATAGAGGCCAGCCACTTGGAGATACAGAGGTCGCTATTCTGACTGAAAGCGGCTGGAGGAAAAGCATCAGAACTGATTCTGATGGCATAATTTTAATCACTCCTCTCGAAGGCTTGAAAAAAGATGAGAAATACCTGTACGTAGTAACTCATAAGGACCCACTAACAGGGGAATATCATTGTTCAAGCCTTGTGATGTCTGTGGTAAAGCCTCCGCCCGAATGGCTAAGCAAGGCAAAAGGATTTATTCTTTGGGCTGTATTGGGAACAGGTTTGTTTGTTGTTGTTGTTGTCGGGACAATCTACCTTAAGCAAAGGCGAGATAGATGGGCTATTACTAAATTTGATGGATATAAAATAAAAAAAGATTAAGACATGACAGTTTCACAAATTAGATGGATAACACTGACCGTATCATTTTTTGTATTGAGTTTTGGAGGCCTTGCAGCCCTTTCTCTGGGCAATTTTCTGCCAACCTTCTCCTGTTTTTATGTTGAATCGAGGAGTGGAACCTGTTTTTTGTGGGTTCTTCAACACCTACTTGATCATGGGTACTGGGAGGCATACAAGTCTCTCGGAAAGTACCTCCTTTACTTCTCACTTTTAGTCATTGTTATTGGCAGGGCGTGGTGTGGATGGATATGCCCATTGGGATTTTTTCAAGATGTCCTGGACTTAATCAGGAGAAAGCTACACCTTGGCTATATAAGTTTTCCTGAAGAGCTTCGTGCACAACTCAGTTGTGTAAAGTGGATCTTTCTATTCATCGCCTTACTTATACCTCTTTGGGTGTCCTTTCCTTTCTTCGGAAAATCCATTGCCATGGATTTACGCCAACCATTCTGCCAGTTGTGTCCGGGAAAATATATTCTTCCCTTTATCCTCGGGGACACTGTTGATGTAGCTGTTAATTTTAAGAGCACTACCACCATCATTATGTCAGTCCTGGGGCTCATCTTTTCAGGTGTAGTTATCTTTGGCGCATTGCTAAAAAGGAGGTTCTGGTGTCCCTACTGTCCAATGGGTTTATTCCTTTCTTTTTACAAGAAAATTAGCTTCATAAAACTCAAAAAAGATTGCCAGAAATGTACCATGTGCGGAATATGTTACAATGTCTGCCCTATGGAGATAAAAGATTTACTAACAGAGCGTAAAAACGAGGATGTAACTTTCACTGATTGTACCCTGTGCTTGCGATGCGTGGAATATTGCCCTGAAGATGAAACGCTGAGAGCAACCTTCTTTGGTAGAACGATTTATAAGTCAAGTAGTAAGGGGTTTTTCTCCAGGCAGCATATCACCTCGGGATTTCCTGAAGAAAAACATCAAGTAGTTTCGGAACCATATCAATGAATAAAGAGATAATCCAAAAAGAATTGATTAAGGAAACTGGTCAATTGCAAGGACGGAAAGAGAGTTTTAGCCGCAATCTTGCCCATTCAGCAGAAATGATGCTTGCAGAATTAGATAATAACTCTAACCTGCCAGCGGGTATATACTACTTTATCAACATAATGCGAGATGCATTTGTTAAAAACCAGGTGCGAAGATATAGACAACTTCAGGGAAGGGATAATAGAAAGATAATTGGCACTTATTGCATCACGGTCCCTGAAGAACTGATCTACGCAGCTGGTGCAATACCTGTTCGACTTTGTGGAGGAAGCTATGAGGCGTCCTGCATAGGAGATGAACTTGTACCTCGGGATACATGCCCAGTGGTAAAGGCCTCTGTGGGTTTCACTTCTTTGAACCCTATATCTCTATATCAAATGTGCGATGCCGTCATAGTTTCTACCACCTGTGATGCAAAGAGGAAGTTAGGTGAGGAACTTTCCAATTATACAGAGGTTTGGATGCTTGAAGTCCCACACATCAAGGATACCGATGGCTCAAGAAGACAATGGATTCAACAACTTTACACTTTAAAGAAGAATATCGAAAAACTCACAGGTAGAAAATTTATAGGTAGACGTATCAGGCGTAAGGCATTGGAAGACTCAATCGGGATAATAAACCGAGCTAGGTACCAGGCACGCAGGCTCTATGAAATCAGAAAGTCGCCTGCGCCTGTAATTCTGGGGCGCGAGGCCATGCTTGCCATCAATGCCTATAGTTATGATATTGCATTTGAGTGGACAAGAGCAATGAGCGAATTAAACGATGAATTAGAAGCACTGTACCATAAAGGTCAGTTTGTTTGTAGCGAGTATACCCCGCGCATATTGATTGCCGGTTCTCCGATGATCTTTCCTAATTGGAAAATCCCTTCTCTCATCGAAGAGATGGGCGCTGTGATCGTAACCGACGAGACATGTATGGGCAATCGTTATCTATACGATCCCATAGGGACAACCGAAAAATCGGTGAAGGATATGATGGTGGGTATTGCTGCCAGGTACCTTATGCCTTGCGTCTGTCCATCATTTACACCAAATGAAGACAGGCTCTACCGATTGCTTCAGATGGCTGAAGAATTCAACATCGATGGCATCATATACCATGTACTCAAAGGGTGCGTCGTTTATGACTTTGAGCTGATTCGTGTAGAAAAGATAATGAAAGAGAAGAATATCCCTGTGCTGCGAATAGAAACGGATTACAATCCTGAAGACATTGAACAGCTCAGAACACGTATTGAGGCATTTATAGAGATTATAAATTCAAAAAAGAGAAAGATGAAGGAGGCTTAAATTATATGAAATGTTATGCAGGCATTGATGCTGGGTCAACTTACATAAAGGTGGCTGTTATAAATGACAGCACATTAATGGGCTATAAAATTGCCCCTACCGGGATAGATTGCCGTAAGAAGTCCAGGGAAATGTTTGATGAACTCCTAAGTGATCTAAGTTTATCTCCATCGGATATCATTGCCATTACTTCTACAGGGTACGGCCGGAGATTAATTGATATTTCGAATGAAACGGTAAGTGAGATAATGGCCCATGCCATAGGGGCGATCTGGACAGCGCCTGAAGGAAGTAAGATCAGGACAATCATTGACATTGGTGGTCAGGACAGCAAAGTGATTGTCATTGACGAAAAATGGGAAACAAAAAATTTTATTATGAATGACAAGTGTGCTGCGGGCACAGGGCGTTTTATAGAAGTCCTTTCCCGTGTTCTTGAGGTAAACGTTGAACAGATTGGCCCCTTTTCTCTTCAGGCAAAGACTCCGTGCCAGATTAATAGCACATGCGCAGTATTTGCGGAATCTGAGGTGATATCGCTGCTTGCCCGAGGGAAAGATAGAAAGGACATAATTGCCGGAATCCATAGATCTCTGGCTAAAAGAATTTCAGGGATGGCAAGAAAGGCCAGTTTTGAACCTGACCTGCTCCTGACTGGTGGAGTGGCCCTCAATCCCGGTCTTGTCGCTGCATTCGAGGACGAATTGATGATGGATATCTACGTCGCGAGAAAGCCACAACTAAACGGCGCAATCGGGGCTGCCATAATTGCCGGAAATCTACGGGGGAAAAGTTGATTTGTTAAATGATAATCTCTTGGCACAATTTGCAATTTCTTACTCTACCGCCCTGTTCATCGGTATTGGGGCAGGGATAAGTTATTGTAATGTTGCCTGTACTCCATTTGTAAGTACTTATATCATGGGATCAAGAGAGGGTGCTCTGAATGGAATAAAATCTTTTGTTATATTTACCATTGGAAGGGTCTTCATGTGTGGAATTTTGGGACTGACCGCAGGTTATATCGGTAAAACGTTTATCAATGTGGGAAGTGATCTTAAATATGGGTCAATACTCTGTTGTGTAGTGATAATCTCAATTGGTTTGCTAATGATTATACGTCCGTGGTACGTAAAATGCGAAAAAACTAAAGAAAAAACAAAGATGTTTGTTTTTTTCTCAACAAATCTTGCCTTCAGTCCAACAACTCACTTGTTTATTATGGGAATGGCATTCGCTACAATTCCATGTCCGCCAATGGTTATTGTACTGCTTTACAGCTTACAGATGCCGTCAGTAATCTCCAGTAGCATTTTAATGGCGCTTTTCGGCATCGGCACCGCAGTTTCTCCACTTGTAATTATTTCTGCTCTGGCAGGCTGGTTCTCCAAGAAAATAAAGGCCGAGGTGCCACAGTACAGGATGCTGTTTCAGAGGCTCTCTGGCATGATATTGATCTTGCTTGGTGGTTTCTCCGCAATATCTTAACGAGGATGGTTTCTAAAAAAGATAGATGACAAATAGACCTTACAGATGACTGAAGATATCTATGCGCAACGAAGGTATCGTATACGTGGCCGCTCTTCTCGCTAGTTATTAGTAGATGGTCAAAAATGTCTCCAAACTTTTCGAAAAACCGGAACAACTGGCCTTGAAGGAGTAAAACATGAAATCTAAAAGGATTAACCACTAATTGGCAATCGGTAATCTAAAAGAGGAATAAAGGAGAATAATCATGGAGTTTACAGAAGAGAAGACATATTTCATCTATGTTGTGCTTGGATCATTGTACTTCATATCTAAGGTGATTTACTATCTTTGTGGCTTTGTCTGTCTTACTGGGGTAATACTCGGGTTAGTTGCTTCAGTGCTGACAATCTGGATCGGAATTGCTTCTTTCAGAGAGTATACAAAAGCAGTCAAATCCATTGTGCACTGGTTGGCTTTCATAGGCCCATTGTTTATACTTCTTTACTCCCCTCTCCATATGACTGTCCGTATGGGAATTCCAGTATTCCAATTTCCTTTGGAGAAACTCACGATACTTCTGATATTTGAATGTCTTGCACTTGTACAAGTCATTCTTTCCGTTCTTATGCATAAAAAATTGACGTTAAAACGTAGACCAAAATAATTAATTAATCGACCTTGACTTTTGAAGTTCTTTAAGCAGATTGAAGAGATCCAAATCGATAGGGGCTTGAAATGAACGTTTATGGTCTGATGCTGGGTGCTACTGTGCTATTGGCGATTGGCTTTTGTCACCTGCTTGTCATGAAGGGTGAATATTATTGGGGAACCAGGTGGTGGCCAGTACTCTTTTTCATTGGCTCTCTTCTCATTGTAATCTCTCTTCTGGTGGATAACAAATTTCTATCCGGCAGTCTTGGTATTTTTGGATTTGCCCTCTTGTGGAGCATATATGAGCTCTTTAAACAAAAGGAGCGGGTCAGAAAAGGATGGTTTCCCAAAAATCCAAAAAGAGGTGACAAATAGAATTTATGGGGAAACTAACCGCCATGGCGGTTCTCGCCACCCATGAGGGATGAAAATGGTGACTTTTCATACTTCAGACCTTTCGTTGAGGGGGTTCTCCCCCTCAAGCTCCCCCAAAAAGGAGTGTTCTTTATTGGGGGTTTCAGGGGGCGAAGCCCCCTGAAGTTGGTGTTCAAAAGACATCGAGGCTAAAGGAACCTTCTTGTCTGTGAGCTATTTTCTACGTAAACATAGATGAAACTTTTACCTATTTTGTTTGGGGCCTCGATTTTAAGTGTGATTCACGCAATGATGCCAGACCATTGGGTGCCTATTGTCATGATTAGTAAAACTGAGAGGTGGTCACCTATAGAAACATCTTTTATCACAGCACTTATTGCCATTCCTCATATAGTCAGCACTATTTTGATTGGCATTATCATTGGTATAATCGGTTATAAACTTTCCTCTACCCATGAATTTGTAACGAAAATCGCAGCTCCTTTGATATTGATTTTATTGGGAATTATTTATCTATTCTTGGGTCTTAAAAACTCACGTCAAGATGAAAATAAAATCTTTACAAAAAACCATAAAAAGTTCGCTATCATAGCCTCTTTAGGCACTGCACTATTTTTTTCACCATGTGTAGCTATTGGAGTGTATTATTTCACCGCCGGCACTGCTGGTGTTCTTGGGATAATTGCTGTCTCAGCCATATATCTAATTGTAACTGTCCTTGGTATGGTGCTCATGGTAAATCTTGCCCTGAGAGGAATAGAAAAAATCAAATGGCAATTCCTAAAACATCATGAAAGGGGCATTATAGGGACAGTACTGATTGCCTTAGGTATACTTATGTATTTTGTTGAAATGTAGGGTTTACAGTTCCATGATTATTGGTGACCCCTCAGGGTCATGAGGATTCCAGGTGAAGGATAAGTTTAATATCGGTTTGCTTGACCATTATACCTCTGAAATGACCTTAAAGGGAAAGCGGAGGTTTTTTGCCAACGAAAATGGGGATCCTTTGCATGCAGCCTTTGACAGAAAGAGTGCAGTGCATCCAGGGGCCAGGGGGCAGCCCCTTGATCCCAAAGCCATTCAAGAAGTATGGAGTAACTCTTTGGCCGCAGCGGGAAAGAAAGAAAAAAGAGTGGCCTATTTTCATATCCCATTTTGCGAAACCCATTGCCTTTTCTGCGGCTTTTATCAAAATCCTTATAGAGCTGAAGAGGAAGACCATTATATAGACTGTGTAATACGGGAATTGGAGATGGTGGCCAATGCCCCATTTATTAAATCCCACCCCTTTCATGCCATTTACCTTGGAGGGGGTACTCCCACTGCCTTAAGTGTCAAAAATCTCTCGAGACTCTTGAAGGCCATTCGCAACTCCTTGCCCCTGGCCAATGATTGCGAGATTACCGTTGAGGGGCGGATCTATCATTTTCCAGATGATAAGGTCTTTGCCTGTTTAGAGGGTGGTGTTAACCGCTTTTCCATAGGGGTTCAGAGCTTTGATACCTTTGTGCGGAGAAAGATGGGCCGCATAGAGCCAAGAGAAAAGATAATAGAGAGACTTAAGTATCTTAATGGCCTTGATCAGGCAGTAATAGTTATAGATTTGATCTATGGACTTCCCTATCAAACTATGGAGATATGGGAACAAGACGTAACACAATACACAGACTTAGGGCTGGATGGGGTAGACTTATATCAGCTCAATATTTATAAAGGGGGAAAATTAGAGCAGGCTGCAAAAAAGGGCATTGTCCAGCCACCAGCAGATATCCCTATGCAGGCGGATATGTTTGCAAGAGGGGTAGAGATCATGAAGCAGGCCAGATATAGGAGATTTTCTATGAGTCACTGGGGAAGAACCACACGGGAAAGAAATATTTACAATGCCCTGGCCCTCTCTGGCAAGGTTTGTGTCCCCTTTGGTTCTGGTGCTGGCGGCTGGCTGAATGGGTACTTCTTTTTCCAGGAAAATGAATTAGATGGTTATTATCGAAGGATAGACCAGGGAAGCAAACCGATTGCCATGGCCATGAAACAGCCTGGGCATAACGATCTATTCAAGGAGTTTGTGGGGCAGATGGAACAAGGGCATTGCTATTTAAAAGAGCTTGGGGAATATTACGGTTTCAATTTAGAAGAGATATTTTCACCATTGCTTGACCAGTGGAAAAGGGTTGGTCTAATTAAAATGGATGACGGCTGGATAGAGCTGACCTTAGCAGGCGAGTTCTGGCAGGTGAACCTCTGCCAGGCGTTGATTGATTATTTTACCATAGTATTTGAAAAACATCCAGCCAGTCCCGGTATGATGGACCTTGAAGAAGGCAATCATTTCAAATGAAATCATGCGCAGGAGCCGAGCAGTTAGAATATGCTTGGTAATTGGAGGGATGTTTTTTGTAGGAATTGGGACTCTCGGGATAATCTTGCCTCTTTTGCCTACAACCCCGTTTCTCGTACTTGCCGCTATATGCTTTGCCCGAAGTTCAGAGAGATTTCACAACTGGCTCCTTAACAACAAATGCTTCGGGGCCTACATCAAGAATTATCGCGAGGGTAAGGGGATTTCGTTAAGGCAAAAGCTTATAGTTCTGTCCTTCCTGATATTGACCATAGGATATTCATGCATCTTCGTTCTTGATCAGATTGTCGGCAGGATCATTTTATTATTGATCCTTATTGGCGTAAGTATGCACATCTTCAGAATTCCAACCTTGCATCGACCCGATGCTTCGGGGTCAAAAGCCGCCCGTTCCTTACCGGACAAAGATGAGTAAGGAGGAGGTATGGAAATTTGCGGAAAGGATAATGAAAAGATAGGAGGGAAATTATGATCAGGAATTTTAAGAAAACCAGCATCTGGCCTTTAGTTTTGGGCCTTATATTTATGCTCTATGGCCTTTTCTCCCTGACCGGCTGCGCCCCAGTGATCTCCAAACAGTTGAGAGAGCAAGTAGCAAAGGAACTCACCTTAAGTGTGGTCTTGAAAGATCCGGATATCTATAAGGGCAAAACTGTCCTCTGGAGCGGGGTGATTATAAGCTCTGTGAACCTGAAAGAAGGGACCATGATCGAGGTGCTTCAAAAGCCTGCTGGCACGCAAGGAAGGCCAAAGGATGTTGACGTATCAGAGGGAAGGTTTCTTGCCTTACACCCCGGTTACTTAGATGTGGCTATCTATAGACAGGGAAGAGAGGTAACAATAGCCGGAGAGATCCAGGGAAAGAAGGTTCAGAGACTTGGTGAAATCGACTATACCTATCCCTTGATCTCTGTCAAGGAAATCCACTTGTGGCCTGAAAAAGAAGAAAGGGTTTATTATCCTTACCCTTATTGGCATTATCCCTGGGGGTATTACCCTTACTGGTATCCCTATTGGTGGTGGTGAAGCAGAGGGTAGGCCCGAAAAAGGAGAGGATAATAACACTTTGGCTCCTCACCAGAATTTGTGCTGGCCGTAATAAGATAGAGCTTGAAAGCATGGGTCGAATCCGCTACTTAGGGATTTACTGAAACCTAAACAACGGAGGGTCGACTCATGCTTGTCTCTAGCTGAGGAGCAGGAGCTCAAAATTTAGGAAGGAGATTCGAATGAAAAATAGAAACCTTAAACATCGCATAAATTGGCAAGATGCGTGGAAAGAGATGAGAAAGGAGAGGATGAGAAAACCGAAAGTTAGCTATGACAATGACTTTTAAAAAAATCTGCAGAGGACTTCTCCAGGCGAATCAAGTTAAATGATTACGAATTCGGAAGAAAGGCAACCGAAATATTGAATGAGATATTAGATAATAATTTTGAGGTATTAGAGATTGGAACCGGGCCAGGAACATTGACAATCCCTTTATCAAAGATGGTCAAAAGGATCGTTGGCATCGAGTTCTCTGAAACGAATATAAGGCATTTAAAGACAAATTTAAAGGAAGATAAGCTAAAAAATGTGGAGATTATTAATGAAAATTGGGGGAAAGTTAACGACGATGAAATCAAAGATAAATTTGATCTGGTTGTTTGTTCCCATTTCCTCTGGCAAATAGAGGATATCGAAGAACCTCTAAAGAGAATGGAAGATGCATCGAAAAGGTATTGTGCAGTAATACAGCCGTGTGGGAGAGATGAAACTGTAAAGGAGATATTTGAGGTGGTGAGCAATCAAAAATATACTGGTCAGTTTGAGCCAGATGCAGACTACTTCGCCTATGTAATTCTACGAGAATGGGGAAGATTAGTAATGGTTAGATGTTTTGATTACACCTTTGAGCGGAGTTTAGAGGAGGAAATAAGGTACATAGCAAGTTTTATTGGGCGATTTATAGAAGTTGACCATGCGGTTGAAGGGAGGATAAGAGACCATTTATTAAACAAATCAGAAAACGGCAAATATAGGGAGAAAAACAAAGCAGTTGTTATGTGGTGGGAACCAGAAAAATGAGAGGGAATAAACTTGGGAGGTGAATAATATGTCAAGAATTATGAGAAAAAATAGTGTACTTAAATTGGCTTTGAGTATGCTTATATTGATCGCCCTATCATCTTTGGTGGCAATGCCGGCCTCCGCCGTGAAACTTAACCCCGGCCGAAAAAAGATAAAGGCCATCATGATCGGAGACCGGCTGGTTGATATCGCTTACAACCTGGGCATTGTACCTGAAGCTATGATTGTTAGATGCTGGGGCGGTATTCCCAAGAAATTGACTACAGTGCAATTTTTGGGTTGCCCAAAGAGGGTTATTGTTAAGAAGAAAGACCTTGTTGCCAATGTGGCCAAAGAGAGGGGTATTAAACGCATCTTAATTGAGAAAAACGTGAATTTTGATATCCATCTGCCGCCTGAGGCCAACCCCATGAAGATAGTCCCCTTGCTCAAAGGGAAGGGCTTGCAATTAGAATTCGTTGATTTTTCAGAAGGGATTGAATCGGCCATCAAGCAAACAGGTAAACTGCTAAACCGGGAAACCCAGGCCGAGGAGTTAATCACAGCCTACAAGACTGCATTACAAAGATCCAAGACCAAAATGCCCAAGGAAAAACTCGGGAAGAAGGTCTTGATACTCAATGGTATCGTCGTGGCAAAAGGCGCTCATACCTTTATTCAAGTAGTGGCTCCAGGTGGTTATGCAGACCGGTTTTTCCTTAAACCTATGGGGTGCATCAATGTGGGGAACCTTATTAAACCTGAAGGGGTAAAAGTTAAAAGGGGATCTTTTTTATTGCGAAATATTGAAGACATAGCCAAGGCAAATCCTGATGTGATCATCCTAACAGGTGAATCTTTTGCTGTAGAAAAGGCCTTACAAAAGGCCTTAAAGAAGAATCCGTCATTAAGGGAAGTCCCTGCTGTCAAAAATTATGAAATGTACAGCCTTCCAGGCTATATCGATGAGTGGATCATAGAATATCCCTATATCTTAAGATTGTGGATATCGGTTCTATATAAATAGACGAGGCCTGACATCCACGTGCTCAGCATGATGTCTATGGCGCTGATGGATCAGGATATGTACTTCGATCAGGGCTTTATTGCCAATTCCATGCTTCGCATCGGGTTCAAGTCGGTGCGTAGACGCACACTGGATACGTCCATGAGCCCGATAGACCTCGACATCGGGCGGAAGTAGGAAAAGATTAGGAGGGTAAAAGATGAGCTTTATAAGCAAATTTTCAATGGAAGCACAAGCAGCGATCGCTTTTATCGTTGCTCAGATTCTTTTCAAGATAATATTTGAATTTGAGGGTTCAAAAATCTTTGCTGAAACACATCCTATGCC
>JAFDHG010000032.1 GCA_019308925.1 Deltaproteobacteria bacterium | reverse complement strand
TCAGGCGGGAAGAATGGCAGGAATCAAGGGGTTTATGACGCACATATAAATTATGGATATTCATTGAAAGAGATTGCAGATTACCTTGGGATTCACTATACTACGGTTAGCAAGCTAATCAAGGAAATAGAGCATAAAAAGTGATATTTCAAGACCTGACCCTAACTTCTATAGAAGCGGTCATTTTTGATTATGACGGGACCCTGGTTCATTTGAACATCAACTTTGGAATCATTCGCCAGGAATTAAAAAAATTCTTGGTCGACTATGGTATTGACCCTGACGCGCTCAAGGGACTGTACATACTGGAAATGATCGATAAGGCGACAAGGCTTATCTCAGAACAGAATCCATCGGAAGGCCAATCTTTTTATCATAAGGCCCATGACCTTGTCACCGAACATGAGGTCAGGGCAGCGAAAAAGGGGGAAATCCTCCCAGGAGTGATCGACATGTTGAAGGCGCTGAAAAGACGAGGGGTCAAGGTTGGCATCATCACCCGAAACTGTCATAAAGCCGTCAAGATTGCTTTCCCCGATATTGAGCGTTTTTGTGATGCATTCATTCCACGGGATTACGTGACTCGGGTCAAGCCACACCCGGATCATCTAGCCCTTACCCTGAAGAAGATGGCTGTAAACAACCCGGCACGCTGTTTCATGGTCGGAGACCATGTCTTAGATATCGAAGTAGGAAAACGCATGGGGATGAAAACCGCAGGGGTATTGACAGGAAACACCACACGGCAGCATTTCATAAAAGCAGGGGTTGACTTTATACTAGATGATGCAACAGGGATTCCTGACTGCATCTTTGTGGAGTGAAAGTCGTGAAAAGGAACTTATTGCAGACAGGAAAACTTAATGTTCAGATTCTCCGTAAGTTGCTACAACGATATTCCAGGACTGACGAAAAAGTCCTTTTGGGGCCGCGAATAGGAGAGGATGCAGCGGCAATAGACATGGGCGAAAAAGTCCTAATTGTAGCCACTGATCCCATCACCTTTGCTACCGATGAGATTGGCTACTATAGTGTCATGGTCAATGCTAATGATATTGTTACTACTGGTGCTGAGCCCAGATGGTATACCGTCACCATTCTTCTGCCTGAAGCAAAAGCTACTAAAAGTTTAGTGAATTCTCTCTTCCAGCAGATCCATCGGGCCTGTGAGGAATTGAACATCTCTCTCATTGGGGGCCATACAGAAATAACCTATGGACTTGATCGTCCTATCCTTATTGGACAGATGATAGGAGAGGTGGAAAAGGAAGCGCTGATCACTACAGCAGGGGCAAAGCCCGGAGACCTCATTCTCCTGAGTAAAGGGATCTGTATCGAGGGGACATCAATTATCGCACGGGAAAAGGAAAGGGAGTTGGTTGCTCACGGAGTGTCCAAGGAGCTTGTTGAGCGAGCTCAGCGTTTTCTGTTTGATCCGGGAATTAGTGTCGTGAAGGAAGCACGTTTGGCCTGCCAAACAGGACGCGTCCACTCCATGCATGATATTACTGAAGGGGGATTGGTTAACGGTCTGCATGAGCTATCTATGGCAGCCGGGGTTCAAATCGTAGTAGAAAAAGATCATATACCCATCTACGAGGAATCTCGGATTCTTTGCGAGGCCTTTGGTCTTAACCCGTTTGGTGTCATAGCTTCGGGGGCTCTTCTCATTACGGCATCTCTGCCTGAGGCGGAAAAAATCTTAGAGAGGGCACATCGCAATGGTGTAACCATGACCAGGATCGGGCATGTTGAGAAGGTGGGATCCCCTTCAGCAACTATGACTGGCGCCAAAGGAGGTGAACCGCTCCCCTACTTTGATAGAGATGAAGTTGTAAAGATATTTTAACTAAACTGCCTCTATGGTGGACGGTGGTTTTTGGGTTATATTATAGGTAACACTGACAACTCCGGGTACCTCGGTTGTGATCCTCTGGGCCAGTCGGTCTAACACATCATACGCAAGCCTGGTGGGCGATCCTATTAGCGCATCCGTGCTCTCCCAACATCTGACCTCGATTTGCAAACCGTAATCTCTCTTTCCTTCCTTCACCCCGGTAACCTTATCTTCATGAAGGATCGCCAAGTACTGAAATGCTCCGCTGTCGGATAACTCTTCCTCCACAATCCTGGTAGCATGTCTTACAATCTTTACTCTTTCTGGTGTAACCTCCCCGATTACCCTTGCAGCCAGGGCTGGCCCGGGGAAAGGCGGCCGATTATATATCTCCTCTGGTAGCCCCAGTGCTTGAGCGACCTTTCTGATTGCTGATTTCCGAAGCTGGATCAACGGTTCTATGATCTTATACCCATACATCTGTTCTGGATCAATCCCGAGCTGCTCAAGGATATTATGCTGCCTCTTGATCCCGGCAACAGTCTCTTCTACATCGGTGTAATTCGTGCCTTGCAGAAGATACCTCGCGTCAGTCTCTCTCACCAACCTACCAAAGACATCCCTGTAAAATGACCGAGTGATCGCCTCTCTTTTCTCTTCTGGGTCAATGCGGCCTCTTAATGCATCAATAAAGGTCTTTTGGGCATCGACAAGTTCAACATATACCCCTAACTCTTTAAATAATGAGACAATATGTTCAGGTTCTGCCTGCCTCATCAGACCGGTATCAATGAAACATGTCTTGAATCGATCACCCAACGCCCTATGACCAAGCATGGTAACAACGGATGAATCAACACCACCGGACAGGGCATTGATAGCTACACCATCGCTGACAATTGAGGCAATCTCCTCAACCTTTTCCGCGATGAATTTCTCAGTATCTAATTCCTCTAACTTAATTTCCTTGATCTCCATGTTACCCCCCTTAGCTAGGAATTAATTAAATTATCTGAATGACTTAGGGTAGATGGTAAAGGTCTTTTTTTCTCTTAGGCAGTATATATTAAAATCCTTCACATCCAGTGTAAAGACTTCAGTAATTCCAATCTCTTCTGCCAGAGCTACTAGGGTTGCATCAGCAAAGTCCATGGGTATGTCCCTATACTGTTCCATTAGGGCAAGACAGCGTGAGAGGGTCTTTGCGGTTGAAGGGATCAGTACAGCGCCTCCCTGAATGATGAACCTTAAACAAGCCCTTTGTCCAGCAATATCCGGACCCAAGAGATACATAGCCTCGGTCAGTACCGGCTCAGTAGTAACTAATCGCCCTCTAAATTCCTTGAAGAACGTTACACACCTTGCATGATTGTGCTCACTCCGGTCTAATAGGGCCACAAGGGGGCCTGTATCGAGCAACATATTACGCATGTCTCTTTAATCGCTGCAGCAGATAATCACGGTGCCGTTCTCCCAGATCTGCCACGCCCGTAGCAATAACTCCGATTAGGTCTTGTACCTTCTCGTAAGGGCGGTCATCACCCATCCCTTCTGGCCCTGCCAGAAGACGTTGAATGGCCATTCGGACCAAATCTGATCGTTTAAGCCCCACTCTCTCGGCCATCTCTTTAAGCCGAGCGTTCAACTCATGAGGAAGACGAACTGTTAATTGGACACCCATGATCAAACCCCTTTGTTGCATTTATTTGCAATACATTATATTACATTAATTAATCACGTCAATAAAAAATACCCTATTTCCCCTTTTTATTGCTTATTTCTATTGCGCATGATATTCTTTGTTTTTATTATTCTGTTATTTTTCATAGGGTGTATATAGCACTACATTTGAAAAGAGACCAACCAGTAAAGAATGGCATATAAACGTTTTTATGTGAATCTGAACAGAGGTGAGCGATGAAAGTAAGTAGAGTGACTGAGATGAGAGGGCTGGATAGAACTGCCATAGAAAAATATGGCATCAAGGAAGAACTCTTAATGGAAAACGCAGGTCAGGCCGCATACTTTGTCATATTAAAAGAGTTCGGGATCAAAGATAAAAAATTTGTTGCCTTCTGCGGGATCGGAAATAACGGCGGAGACGGTTTTGTGATTGCCAGAAAAATCCACTCAAATGGCGGAGATGTAAAAGTTTTCATTTTAGGCGACGAGACCAAATTCAAGGGTTCGGCAAAGATGAACCTTGACATTGTATCCCGGCTACCCATAGAGGTCCAAAGGATTGAAGACATTGAGTCAATAAAGTCTGATACCTACCATTGCGATGCAATTGTGGACGCAATTTTTGGTACAGGCCTCATACGGGATGTGGGGGGATTGTATCGCGATGTCATTCAATTAATCAATGAAAGTCGGAAAACGGTATTTAGTGTAGATATCCCCTCCGGTGTCCATGGCGATACGGGTAAAATAATGGGTACAGCAGTGAAGGCAGATTATACCATAACATTTGGCCTTACCAAGATAGGAAATATGCTTTTCCCGGGGTATGACCTGTGTGGGAAGATATACGTTTCACACATATCATTTCCTCCCTCGCTCTACAACAACGATGCACTCAAAATAGAAATCAACCACCCTGTCAAACTTCCCTCCAAGGATAAAAATGCCCATAAAGGAGATTTCGGCGAAGTCCTCTTTATTGCAGGTGCTTCAAGCTACTTTGGAGCGCCCTATTTTGCAGCCCTGTCCTTTCTGAAAGCAGGGGGCGGTTATTCCCGCCTTGCCTGCCCCAAATCCATGACACCGTTTATCGCCAATAAGGGAAGTGAGATTGTCTTCATTCCCCAGAGAGAAACAAGCTCAGGAAGTATTTCTCTGGGAAATAAAGGTGTTTTGTTGGAGCTTTCAGAAAAAATGGATATGGTTGTCCTCGGTCCTGGTTTGTCCATGGAGGAAGAGACCCAACAACTGGCACGAGAATTGGCAAAGGAGATTAAAAGACCACTGCTTATAGACGGAGACGGCATTACCGCTTTGTGTAAAGATCTAGAGATCATAAAAGAAAGAAAAGCGGAGACAATTCTTACCCCACATTTAGGTGAGATGTCCAGAATCACAAAACTGGGTGTAGGCGAAATAGATGTCAATAAAATCGATATCTTGCAACGTACTGCCAAGGAACTGAATGCTATCATCGTTTTAAAAGGAGCCCATTCGCTGATAGGCTATCCTGATGAAAAAGTTTTCATCAACATGAGCGGAAATCCCGGGATGGCCTCGGCTGGGTCGGGCGATGTCCTGACGGGGACAATCGCTGCCATGTTCGGCCTGGGATTACCCCTTGAGGATGCGGTCAGAAAGGGTGTCTTTATGCATGGATTTTCCGGAGACCTTGCAGCGAGAGATAAGGGTGAAGATGGCGTCATAGCCCAGGACATACTCGATTATCTGCCTCTTGCCTTGAAGCTTGATAGGGAAGGCCTCGATGAAACATTGAGGGAAGTTTGCGAAGGGGTTCATATAGTATAGGAGGAAACGGTGAGGGCATGGATACTTGAAAAACAGGCGAAAATAGAGGAAAGGCCTTTGAAACTCTTGGAGGTTCCTCCGCCTCATGCACAAAAAGGTGAAATAAGGGTAAAGATTCAAGCCTGTGGTGTGTGCAGGACAGATATCCATATCGCTGAAGGAGACCTTCCCCTAAGAAAATCCCCGGTAATCTTGGGTCACGAGATTGTAGGTGTTGTTGACGAGAAGGGGAAAGACGTCAAACGCTTCAAGGTTGGCGATAAGGCTGGTGTTTACTGGTTAAACAGCACTTGTAAAAAATGCAAATATTGCTTATCCCAGAGAGAAAATTATTGCCCTGATATCAGATGCACAGGATGGGACGTGGATGGTGGATATACAGAATATATAACCATTTCGGAAGATTATGCCTTACCGCTACAAGGGGTCCAGTTAGAACCTGAGGATATTGCACCGCTCATGTGCCCCGGAATAGCGGGATATGCAGCGTTTAAACTCACAGAGGCGCAAAAAGGAGACACATTGGGGCTTTTTGGATTTGGTCCCACAGCCTATTTTGTTCTCAAGGCCGCTAAGTATATGGGCATAGAGACATACGTGAGCACCAGATCTTCAAAAAATATCGAAGGCGCAAAGAAAGCAGGGGCAGGCTGGGCTGCGGACACATCAAAAGAAATGATGCCTTGCAAATTGGACTCGGCAATTATATTTCCTCCTGCAGGCAACCTGGTTGAACCTGCCCTTGCCCAGTTGGAAAAAGGCGGTGTATTGGTGATGGCACCTGTAAGCGCGTCTCCTATAGTCATTGAAAATTATAGCGAAAATCTGTGGGGACATTCTATAAGGACACTGTATAACCTAAGAAGATCTGATGCAGAAGAATTTTTTGGAATAGTTGGCGGGCTGAATTTGGAATTAGGAAAGAGCCTCTTCCCGTTTGAAGAATTACAGGATGCTCTCATACTGGCCAAACAGGGGAAACTAGAAGAACCAAATGCCGTAATAACCTTTGCCGATTGATTAATGTGTGGGCCAAGGAAGATGTTGAAAGAATTTACCTCATAGGGTTCCAGGAGTCTAGGGGCCTAGGGTTCTAGTGAAAGACAAACCCCTTGACCCCTTTCAATTCCACCAAATAAATTGGAGAAGATCCTAATTTAATTATGAAGAGCCGCAGGTCTTACAACTGGTGGCGCTACACGAACTGCAAGAAGAGCCTTGTGAACTTGAGAACTCGCCATCGCTCTTATGGCTGAAAGTAGACAGTAACTTCTTAACCTTTTTGCCTTGGCAGGTAGGGCAAGAAACATCTTGATCGCCAAAGACCAAGACCTCAAAGTCCTTGTCGCACTTCATGCAGTGATATTAAAAGATAGGCATGATATAGTATTTTTCTAGTCCGTCGGTCAAGGGCCTTCACTTTTACCCCAAATCGCCGAAGATATGTTGCACGATGCTCAATACGCTCAGGGTTGCTGTCTCTGCCCTTAGAATTCTTTGTCCCAACCCAGCAACTAAAAAGCCATTGTTCTGGGCAACAGAGATCTCCTCTTCGGAAAATCCTCCCTCAGGTCCGGTGAGGATGGTAAGCCCCGGCGAAGGATCGACCTTTCCCAATACCTCCCGCAGGGGGGTGGGTTCCCCCTCCCAGAAGATCAACTTTGTCCCTTCGCCCTGAGCGAGGAAATCCTCCAGTTCATTGATCGCCTCCACCTGGGGCACAACCGTCCTGCCACACTGCCTGGCCGCCTCCTGGGCGATCTTGCGCCACCTCACTACGCGGAGCGTTTCCCTCTCCCCTTCCAAGATAGGAACGGAGCGTAAGGTAACGAGGGGGACAATCCTGTCAACACCCAGCTCCGTAGCCTTTTGTATCACGAGCTTCATCTTTTCCCCCTTCAGGAGCCCCTGACCGAGGGTTACCTTCAGGGGGGATTCCCTTTGTGGTCTCAACTCCTCCCTTATCGCTAGATATATCCCACCCTGGTAGTCCTCGCAGAGCTCAGCCAAGTATTCTCCCCCCTCCCCATCGAATACCGTCACCTCATCGCCAGAACCGAGCCGCAGCACCTTAAGGATGTACCTCGCCTCCTTAGGTTTGAGGGGGATCTGTTCGCCCTTTACCCTCTCCTGGGGGATATATAGCCTAGGCATCTCCCTGGCCCACGGAGCGGAAGAAGACCTCCAGCCTTTTATTGAACTCCTCGGGGCGCTCCAACATCACCATGTGTCCTGCCCCCTCTACCATCTCCAGTTGTGTCCCAGATATCTTCTCGGCTAGGTAGCGGGAGTACTTGACCGGGGTCAGGACATCTTGATCGCCGCAGATGACCAGGGTGGGGGTTTTTATCCCATTTACCTCCTCCATGATATCGAACCGGTCACAGGCAGTGAAGTCGCCGTGCAGTACATCGGGGGAGTTCTTTCTCATCTCCTCTATCCCCAACCTCATCATCTCCTGGGGGACATCTTTGGCGAAGGAGAGTTGACAGATGAACTCCACGGCCTGGGGAAAGTCCTCCTTGATCCCGTTTAAGATATGGGAATCCACCCGTAGCCTCGCCCCGGTACCCACCAGGACCAAACCCTTGGGGAATGCCGCAAACCTCAGGGCCAGGTCCATGGTGATGGCCCCTCCCATGGAGTGCCCGATCAAGAAGGGCCTCTCCACCTCCAGTTCATCCAGGGCCCCCTTGACCCAGAGGGCATAGCTCCTTATCTCTTCGGCCCCCTCCCCATGGGCCACTCCATGTCCGGGCAGCTCCATGATAAAGACGCTGAAATCACAGCTAAAGTAGTCCTTTTGTGGATACCAGGTGGTGTAGTTACCCCCAGCCCCATGGATGAAGACCAGGGAGTCCTTCCCCCCTTCTCTTTCCCCGCTGCACAAAACTACATTCCCCCTCATGCCATAGGCCTCAATAATGGGCATCGGCCACCTCCTTTTGAGATCTCTTGTGCCTCAGATATCTTGTGTCCCTTTATCCCCTGACATTTGCTTCAATTTCCTGCCCAATTCATCCTTAAATCTCCCCCAATCGAAGAAGGAACCTGGGTCCTCCTTTCTCCTGGGAGCGATATCGCAGTGGCCCACTATCCTCTCTGGGCTGATCAGGGGATACCTCTTCATCAACATCAGGCATAACTCCACCAGAGAACGATATTGTCCTTCGGTAAAGGGGCGATCTGGGTCCCCCTCCAGCTCAATGCCGATGGAGAATGGGTTGCAGCCCTGCCTTCCCTCAAAGGAGCTTTCACCTGCATGCCAGGCCATTTGATCGGGGTCCACCAGTTCGACGACCCCCCCCTCCCGCTCGATAAAGTAGTGGGCAGAAACCCTCAAACCATCCAATTCCTGGAAGTAGGGGTGGACAGAGGGATCTAATCTGTTCAGAAAGAGGGCAAGTACATGGCCCGTGCCAAACTCCCCCGGGGGGAGGCTTATGGCGTGGATGACGATCATATCCACTTGGTGGCCATCCCGGCTTGAGAAGTTGGGGCTGGATATCCTTTTAATCCTCATGCCGACCTCTTGACATCCCATCTATTTCGCAGGCCATCCCCGAGGAGATTGAACCCCAAGACCGTGAGCATGATGGCCATCCCTGGGAAGGTGGCCACATGGGGGGCGAACAGGAGATAGTGCGCCCCCTCGTTCAGGAGTTTCCCCCAGGTGGGTACATCCTGAGGTCCCAACCCTAAAAAACTGAGGCTCGACTCGGCCAGGATCACCCCTGCCAGACCGAAGGTGGCCTCCACAATGACCGGGGCGAACACATTAGGCAGGATGTGCCTTAGGATGATCCTGGGGTGGCTCCCTCCCAGGGCCCTGGCTGCCAATACGTATTCCCTGTTCTTTTCTGCCAGGACCTGGGCGCGCACGAGCCTGGCATATCCCACCCAACCGAGGACACACAGGGCGAGGGTGATGTTCTTCAAACTGGGTCCGAGGATTCCCGCCAGGGCGATGGCCAGCAGGATGCCCGGAAAGGCCAAGAGGATATCTACTATACGCATCAACATGGCATCGAGGACACCGCCAAAATAACCGGCCAAGGCCCCCAGGGCCACCCCTATGACCAGGGAGATCCCCACCACCGCCAAGCCCACCAAGAGGGAGACCTGGGAGCCGTAAATGATCTGGCTGAGGATATCTCTGCCCAGCTTGTCCTGCCCCAGGGGATGGCCTGGCCTCGGCCCCTCCAGTTCACCCGTTAGGTCGATGGCCAGGGGATCATAGGGGGCCAGGAACGGAGCCAAGAGGGCCATCCCGACCAAGAGGGAGATGATAATCAATCCCACCCAGGCTAATCTGTTTCCCATCTTTCCAAACCCTTAACAGTAAGTTGACATAATTATGGAATAGTTTCTAGGGAGGTGTCAACCTTTTCCCTTTCTGCCAAATTCCGAGTTGACATAGGTAAAGGGGGGGGGTATCTTGCAAGCAGAGTCAAAAGAAAATTACTAGCAGTGGGGTGCCCGTGATGCCCATTCCGATGGTGTGGATCTATTGGGTGGCCAGTTTGACCATCGTCACCTATGCCAGCGCCTACATTGTAAAGAGCTTTCCCGAGCATGGATTTGCTGCCCTGGCGGCCTTTTACACCATCTACCTGGGTGCCTCCCAAATCATGGCTATAAGGATCGTGGAGTTTGATCTGGGATTTCATCGTTTTTTCGCCCCTGCTGCCGTGTTCATCTATCCCTTTATCGCCCAGGCCATAGACATGATCAACGAGGCCTATGGGAGGAGTAAGGCCCATCTGGCGATCATCATCGCCTTCATCACCCAGGTATTGCTCGTGACCTTCATCGCCATGGTGAATAGCCTCTCCCCTGCCCCCTTTTTCCCGTTCGAGGAGGCCTGGCAGGGGATATTCAGGTTGGGGATAAGGATCACGGGGGCCTCATGGATCGCCTTTCTAATCTGTCAGAACCTAGATGCCTATCTATTTGCCTGGTTAAAGAAGAGGTACGAGAGTCGAATATGGCTGCGGAGCATCACCAGTGACCTCCTGGACCTGACCGTCGACAGCGTGATCTTTGTGACCCTGGCCTTCTACGGGGTCATGCCCATCCTCCCCCTTATCATAGGTCAGATCGTGAGCAAAAACATCATCGGCTTTTTGGACACCCCCTGGTTTGTCTGGTACAAGAGGGTGTTGCAAAAGGGATGATCTGTCGTTTAAAGATCCCAACCTTGACAGCCTTTTTGATAATACTTAACTTTAATACCAGAAGGGGAAGGAAAAGCTACTTTTTTGCCAAAAATGGGGAATTATATGAAGATCGCCATGGAACTAAAGAAGGCCACTTGGGGGAAGATTGTCGATATAATCGTCCAGATAGTAGACAAAGGGCCTGTTAGAAAATTTCTGATCAAAAAGGCGGGTGAGAAGCTCTGGAAGGCCATTGTCGAGGAAGAGGAAGAGGGGCTTAGACCGGCCCAGGAGCTTAAGTATGCCTTTGTACGTAACCTCCTTTACACCACGGACGAACACCTGATGAAAGGTATCCTCAGCAAAGATGTCTTTCACAAGATGATCGAGGTCCTCGCCAAACACGTCTTTATTGAGGATATTTCAGAAAGGGACATCATCAGGGAAGAGAGAAAGGACATCGTTTATCCTTGCTTCCTTGTCCTGAGCCCCACCCAATTGTGCAACCTCCACTGTCGTGGTTGCTACGCCAGCAGCGCAAGCCATACCAGCTCTTCCCTCCCATACAGCATTGTCAGTAGGATCATCAGGGAGAAGGTAAATTTTTGGCGTTCCCGTTTCACGGTCATCTCGGGAGGGGAACCCTTCCTCTGGCATAGTGAGGGGAAGGGGATCATTGACCTAGCCAGGGAGCATAATGATAACTTCTTCATGGTCTATACCAATGGTACCATGATCAACCGAGAGGTGGCCCGGCAAATGGCGGAGGTAGGCAACATCACCCCCGCCATTTCGGTGGAGGGGTTCGAGGAAAAGACCGATCAGAGGCGGGGCAAAGGGGTCTTTAAGAAGATCATGAAGGCATTTGCATGCCTGAGAGAGGCGGGTGTCCCCTTTGGCATCTCTGTCGTAGCTACCAAGGACAACTGGGATGAGACCACCAACAGGGAATTCCTCCGCTTTTATTTCGACGAGCAAGGGGTCTTTTATGGCTGGCTCTTTCAATATATGCCCATCGGCCGAAGGTATACCCTTGAGGAAATGGTCACCCCGGAACAGAGATTGGAGATGTTTAAGAGAAATGTCTGGGCCATAAAGGAGGGGGGTTACAACTACATCGACTTCTGGAATCAAGGGGTGATGACCGATGGGTGTCTGGCGGCGGGAAGGATGGGAGGCTATCTCTATATCGACTGGAATGGCAACGTCATGCCGTGTGTCTTTATACCTTATTACGCAGATAACATCCTGAAGGTATATGAGAGGGGGGGGGATCTCGACGATGTCCTTTACTCACCCTATTTTAAAGAGATAAGGAGATGGCAATCCCATTATGCCTACGGCAAGCCAGCATTGGAGAGGGACAATCTCATCCTCCCTTGCCCTATAAGGGATCATCACGAGGCCATTTATGAAATCCTGGGGACCCACTATCGGATCAGACCGGCCGACAAACCCGCCAAAGAGGCAGCCGAGGATAAAGGGTATCATGAAGGCTTGATCGAATATGACAAGCTCCTGAGGGAGGTGATCGATCCTGTGTGGGAAACGGAGTATAAGAAGACGGCCTGAGATCTCCCCTTGCCTCAACCTTCAATCAGGGTTCAAGGATTCCAGGGTTCCAGTGATGTACCTATGACACATCTCTCTGGGGGCGCAGCCCCCTGAAGAAAACGACTGGAGGTCGTTTACTCGACCACTGGACTCCTTGACCCCTGGAACCCTATGAGATGAATTCTTAGTCCCTTTTTAGGAACTTTTTGGGAGAAGAGCCAGTTACAGTCACCAGCTATTCGGGGTCATCGAAGGATGAAAAAAGGAGGGTGGGATGAACCTTAAGATGCTTTTCGTGGTCTTTTTCACCATCTTCTTGGCCGAGTTGGGGGATAAAACCCAGATGGCAACCCTGTTGCTCGCCTCAAATAGGGGGATGAACAAGGTCGGCCTGTTCCTGGCCGCCTCCTCGGCCCTGGTACTGGCAACTTTGATGGCGGTAGTCATCGGATCTCAGGTCAGTCGCTGGGTCTCCCCTCAGGCCATCAGGATCATTGCCGGTTTGGCATTTATCGCCATCGGCCTCTGGATCTTGTGGGGGATGAGGGCTTAAAAGATTAAAGCGCAGATGGGAAAAATCTTTGAGAAATGAGCTGGATATGGATGGATCACGATTTTACTTGACAAGAGCTACATCCTCAACTAAGTTTCTATATCGCTATCAATGTCTTTGAACTTTATGGTAGGATTAAACATTAATGTAACTATGGGAGGAGATAAGACGATAAAGCAAAAATACGTTCAATATCTATTAGTACCAATTGCCGTCATTGCATTGTTGAATGGATGTGCCTCCACGCCGCCATCAACACCAAGCGTCGAGACTACATTTAAAAGCTTCAAGGATTACCCTGATCATACCTTTAATGTCAAGGAGTACATTCAAGGGATGAAGAAGGGTGGGCATAACCTTCTAATCTGGATAGACCCGGCAGTAGATTTAACAAAGCATAGTTCGGTAAACGTAATGGATTTTGGCGGACGATTGTTGCCGGAACAGAATGTGTTTTCATACGACCCTTATATCACGCTCTTTAATTCGATCTTTAAAAGCTCCCTGAAACTGTCTAAAGAAGAGTCTCCGGATGCCTTGCGCATTGAGGGTGCGGTGGTTGAATGCAATCCTGGTAGCCGAGCAGCCCGCTATTGGGTGGGATTTGGGGCAGGCAAAGCTGGCGGTGCGGTCGTCTGCGAGGTGTATGAACCTGATAAATCACAGCCCTGTATCCGCATCTATACGAGGGATACCGCCTCTGCTGGGTCCTTTGGTGGCAATTCAGTTGCGATGCTCAACCATATTTTTAGCCAAGTTGGCATCCGTTTGGCCACTACAGTGGACACCACTATTGGCCAGTAAAATGATCCACTGGCATAGCCGGTGGCTTTGGCCAATGAGCCAACCCGAGCGGCGGTGACGCCCCATAGGGGGCGCTGCCCGAAGCATAAGTAGGTCCGCGCGGAACCCCCGAAAATTCTTCCCCCTCCCCTTTATCCCCTCCCGCCAGGGGAGGGGAAGAGATTTTTCTATCCTGTTGCGATCATTAAACCTGATAAGAAGCATACTATTTCCTTTTTACGAGCAAAGCTAAACTATACCATCGGCTTAGCCGATGGGTTTTGAAACTACTGATTCAGGTACGGCTGAGCGGCTATAGATAAAACGTCCTACTCATAAACTATACTTAAGCGTCAGATTGTGTCCACCATCAGAATGGAGAGGTCAACATATTCCCTGTCTAGTTCATCGGAGCTGCGAATATCTAAGGAGTTAGCAATAAGGGAAACTTGCCCTTTTGGGTTTTTTAATTAGTTCCCCTTGCCGTCCTTCTTCTCCAATTCACGAAAAAGATCCCCATGGAGACCATGGGAAGCCCCACCATCAAAGAATAGGTGAATTCCTCGCTGAGAAAGATGGTGCCGAAGAGGACCCCGAAGATGGGGGTAAAAAAGGTAAAGGCGGAGAGCCTGCTCACCGAATAGCTGTGTATCAATTGGAACCAGATAAAATAGCTCAAAAAGGCGACTATGACCGATTGATAGAAGATGGAGGCTGCGATATAGGGATCGATCCTGTAGATCCATTGTGGCTCGAGGATGAAGCTCACAATTAACAGGATGGGGATGGAGAAAAAGAGCTGATACAGAAAGGTGTTTATAGGGTGGACCCTTTCCGCCATAAACCTCTTGATGTAGAGGGTAGTAGCCCCCCAGAGGAAGGCCGCCATGATCTCCAGGATATCTCCGATGAACATGGTAGGTCTGGCTGTCTTTGGCCTCCCATAAAAGACGATGAAGATGCCAGCAAACGCCAGGACGAGGCCCAGGGTCTTTAATGAGGTCAGCCGATCCCCCCTGAGAAAGAAATGGGCCCCCACTGCCACCACAAAGGGGCTCAGGTAGACGAAGACCACAGAGCGGGCGGCATCCGTATAGAGCATCCCGAAGTATATACAGGCGAACTCCAGGCCGAACAACAGACCCACCATAAATCCATGAAAGAGCATGATATCGGTATGGAATAACCTCTGCCCCTTCCTCAGGCAATAAATCACACCGCAGACCGAGGCGATGATGGAGCGCAGCGCGGAGGCGAAGACCGGGGATATCCCCTGGTTAGAGTATTTGATGGCAGTGTAGTTAAAGCCCCACAGCAGGGTCAAGATGATGAGGGTGATGATGGCCTTGGGGTCTAAATACTCCTTGCTCTCTAAGCTGGACAATCCTCCCCCTGAAATCTCTTTGGGACCGCTGTTATAATGAATCAGGCTCATCCGCTTCTCCTATTTAACATCATGTTCGGTGGGAATCTTGGACTCACAGGAAACATCTGTTTGGCATAAGCCGCAGCCATAACCCTCGAAACCAAAGTGGGACCTCACATAATCTGCGGTCACCGGACGAAGATAATCTCTACATTTCACTTTGTCATGACCAGCCTCGGTAATTGCCCCTACAGGGCAACGACGGATACACTCTCCGCATAGGCCTTTGGTAAAAAAGAGGCAGTAGGCATGATGATCATTATATGGCCTGTTTGTGGGAGGAATTTTGATGCGAGCAACAACTGACCCACAACGCATGGCCTTACCCCTTGGAGTAATGAGACCATCACAAAGACCAAAGGTTCCCAGACCCGATGCATACGCTGTATGTCGTTCAGACCACGTGGAGGCAAAGCCATAACGCTCAGACGTTTTCCTTTCAAAGAAAGGAGAAAGCATGGGGGCGACGGCCTCGTACCCAGACCCTTGCAAGGTTGCCACCACATGTCTGCGGAGCTTTTCGTTGACCCCTTCACCATAGATGCGTGCCCTAGCCCATCTTTCCGAAGGATATACGGTCTCTTTTCGGTTATCGGATATTGTGGCGTTAGTGTGCGGTAACACCCAGCTTATGACCGTTAGTTGATCTGGTGCAACCTTTAACCAGGGAAATGTTTTGGTGAACATTTCCAAAGGAGTCCAATGAAAGGACCCAACATGTTCCTTGAATTCTTGATAGAGAGGATCATCACCGCTCGAGAATCCCACGAGCGGATCTGCCCATGCCTTATCATTTTTTTCATTTTTAAGTGAATTCTCCGGGGATTTGTTAATGAAACTTTTGATCGTGGTCTCTACCCAGGCTGCTGGACTCTTAACCCGGTTGCTTAACTTCATTCTGACACCTTTTCATGTTTGGCTATTTTTCTCTGATCAACTCACTTTTGTTAGTGCACCATCTTCTTATCCCTCTCAAAATCAAAGTCATCATCTCGTTCCGGCATATGGCATTTTAGACAGATATCTCGTTTTATCTGAGGAGGCGCATCTTGTTTTTCTGATTTGCCCGAGTGAAACTCAATATGTCCCTCCATCCTACCGTGGCATGAAACGCACTGAACTCCTGCATACTCGGGTGTTTTCTCCCGCGATACAAATCCACCCTTGAGGTAATAAGTGACGTGGCAGGATATACACTCTGGATCATGATGCTCCTTTTTCTTAATCAACGAATCGATGGCATGGGTGTGGGGCGTTTTCACCCACTTATGGTAAATATCTTTGTGGCAGCTCTGGCAGGCAGTCGCACGCAAGACTGGTGGGAACTTACCCGCAAGCTCCTCTTCGCGCTTTTGAGCTTTTTTCTTTGCCATTCGCTCGATACGTTCCAGATACCTTGCATATGTCTTCGTCAATAGGGGATTTCCAGGAACTGTTCTGTCGAGAGCAATGAGTCGGGTATTGAACCTCCATTTTCCTCCGCTGAGGTGCGCATCGATCCTGCCCAGATATTTACCCTGACTCCCTGCACAGACTAGGAGAGAACTGTTGACCTTCTCAGGCTTTTTTAGTTTGATCGAGCTGTGAGATACGATGACGATGTCCATCCCTTTATGGTTTTTTACAAACTTGCGAGACTGAGGTATATTTCCGTGAAGCATGGCAACGACAAAATCAGCATTTTTTCTTGCGTAAGATAATGTCGCATCTATGATCTTTTCGGGGTCTTCAACGTACCAGTCCTTTTGAGCCGACTTCGGGATATGACCGTCGATGAAGAGGCTGAACACGCCAACCCTGACCCCACCTCGATGGATGATAAGTGGCTTGTCGCTCAGCCCTTTACCTCTATATGAGATATTTAGCGTCGCAATCGGGATCCCTGAGTTATTTAATTTCTCCCATGCATTATAGTTATCGCGTTGCATTAAGATTTCGCGTGCACCGATGCTGATGGCATCATATTTCATTTGACGGAACGATTCGAGGAGTACCTCGAATTTAATCTCGCCCTGCTGGTTGTACGGAGGAGAAAGGCCTCCGCCATCAACCACAATCGTCGGGATACCTTGCCTTCTGGCCTCGTTAATTTTTGTAGCTCGCCGAGCTATTCCCCCCAGAGGGTTACTCAGTCACCCACAGGGTTCAAGAACTCCTTGCAAGTCATGAGTATAAAAAACAGTAATTCTTTTATCGTGTTGCTGACAGTATGGGTTATGTGACAGAAACATGACAGAGCTAGCCAAAAATGCAGTGGTAATGAATTTTATTGAATATCGTCTCATTTGTGACCCTTCTTTTTTATTTGTTAAACTGACCATTGAGAGAAAAAATAGATATAGTATTCTACATTAAAAACAATATCAGGAGAAGGTGATTTGATACTCAGCCGTCAATTTCCTTGAGACCTGCTGCACCATTGCTGACAGATAAGCGTTTGTATGTTCCTAACCGCCTCCTCTTCATCTACATCCGACCACTGTTCGTAGGCATCCGCCACCACAAAGCTCCATCCGCTGCGGACATTGGCGCAGTAGACAGTTTCTGCCTCCTGGGTCATCCTCTGGAGGGCACTCCACTGGCCGGTGGGAACTGCGACAATGATGCGTTTTGCCCCGAATTTGCGAAGGGTCTCGATCGCTGCCAGGAGGGTAAAACCCGAGGCAAGACCGTCGTCAACTAGGATCGCCGGCCGTTTCAAGAGGTCTGGAAAAAGTTGGTCTCCACGGAATCTTTTTACCCGTTTAAGGACCTTTTGGTATGTTTGATCCATTCCTTGCTGGATTTCCCGCTCGGTCAGCCCGAGGTGAGAGAGGAGATCCTCGTTCAAACGCATGGTCCCATCAGAGGCCACGGCACCGTAGCCTGCCTCGGTGTTCCACGGGAGGGTGATCTTGCTGACCACCGCCACTTCCAGGGGGAGATGGAGTGTTTCCGCTATCACAGCGGCCACTGGCACACCCCCTGCTGGGATAGCCAGCACCATGGCATCCTGCTGGCGGTGTGGATCGAGCATGTCGGCCAGGATCTTCCCGGCGTGTGCACGGTCGCAAAAGACCCGTGAATGCTCGCGAAATTCGCTTCGTTCTATGATGTTACGGGGTGTATGCAGGTTCATGGTCAAAAAAGGTTTCGATGACAGGTTAAGATTATCCATAATGATCTAAAGGGAGACAATCTCCCTGGGGAAGTGGGTGACCCTCTCCAACCCATCCTCCCTGACGATATAATCCATTTCTATCCCCACGGCTCCTTCACCGGGGAAGACAAATTTCGGCTCAAAGGCAAAGACCATCCCGACCTGAAGGGGCATCTCACCCCCTCTCCCGATGATGGGCCACTCATTGATCTCCAGGCCCAGGCCATGTCCCACAAAGGCGACCCTTCCCTCCCCATGGCCCATGAAGTGTTGGGTTAGGTCCTCCTTGGCCGCTATTTCTTGCGCCCTTTTATAGATCTGCACAGCCTGTACCCCTTCCCTGGCAAAAGATTCCATATCCTCTATAATGTCCTGGGCGACCTGGTAGGCCCTTTCGAGGTGGCCCTTTAGACGTCCGATGACAAATACCCTCGTCTCATCTGTCACATAGCCATTATACCCACCGCCGTAGTCTATAATGATTGGCTCGTCTCTCTTTATTCTCTTGGCAGAGGAACCTTGGGCAATGGCGTGGGTCACACCGTAGCCACCAAGGGGTGTATCGCAAAAGGAAGCCATGCAGGCGCTGCCTCCCGAGAGGACGTGGATGTTCATCATTTCTTGGTTGAACCCCCTCATCCTCAGAAACCCCTGGTGCCCTTTGGCCCTCCCGATGGAGGTCAGAATCCCATCCAGCTCCAGCTCCGACATACCTTCTCGGAGATAACGCCTCACCTCGGAGAAGACATAATCTACGATCTGGCCGGATCTTTTAATCTGCCTTATCTCAAATGTGCTCTTTATACTCCTTACCTCTTTTACATCCTCAGAGATATCCAAAAATTCCCATCTCTTGAAGAGGCCCTTAATCTTGTAAAACAGGGATACAGGAACCACATCTAGCTCCATGCCTATCTTTTTCCCCTCTAATCCATATTCATGGAGCAGACTCGGAAGGGCCTTGAGGCCCTCTGTCCTAATACACCTTAAAGGGCTCTCCCTGATGGCTCTTTCATAATCTTTTTGGACAAAAAAGATGGGCTCTTCTTCTAACGGTACGAAGAGGTAACCCCTTTGGATGGCGCCAGTAAAATAGAAGAGGTCGGCGTTCTGGATGATAAGGGCAAGATCTACCCCTTTCTCCTGCATCTTTTTTTGGAGCTTATTTACCCTTGAGCTTATTTCCCCTAGGGGAGTGAGCTCGAAGGTTTCGATCCCTTCCGACATATCTCCCTTTCACAAAAAGATGTTACCCAAAACCCACGTCAACCTAACACCGTTCCTTACTATTTGTCAATATTACCCCTCCAACCTCCACCCTCTTTCTCCTTTTCTGGCGGGTTATCTTCTGAGAGAGAAGAGAGGGAGTTGACATGGGGCGCCCATTATCGTAACGTCACCGAAGGTCTCGCTGTAAAGAACATGGGGAGGAAATCATGGAGAAGGTGCCTTCTTATAGGCCTTGTTTCTTTTGTGGGAGAGAGAACCCCCATGGGTTTCAGTTGGAGTTTTTTGCCGAGGGGGAGGAGATCCGTGGGGAGTTTCAAGTCCCGGAACGTTATTGCGGCTATCAGGGATTAATCCATGGCGGGATCATCTGCGGGGTGCTGGATGAGGTCATGTGGTGGGCGGTCAGTTGGCAACGATCCTGCGCCTGCCTCACAGTGGAGATGACTGTGCGGTACCAAAGCCCCACCCCCATTGACAGGAGGTATCGGGCCTCGGCCAAGGTAGTGCGGGGCAAAAACAGGATGATGGAGGTGGTCAGTGAGATCAAGGACCTGACCAGCGGGAAGGTCTGTGTGACGGGGAAGGGGAAGTACTATCTCCTCGCCAGAGATAGGAACCGAGATGCCCTCGCCTCCATGGACTTCTCGGCCTGCTCCCCGCAGACGCGCAGCAGATATGAGGAAGGTGGGTGAGACCCTTCCACTTCTTTGGTGTGGCCTTTTTATATCTTTATCGAGTTCTTCTCCAAAAAAGTTGCTAAAAAGGGGTCGAGGATTCAAGGGTTCAAGTGTTTGTTTTTCACTAGAACCCTGAACTCCTAGACCCGTAGAACCCTTGTAGTTGCCCCCTTGGATCCTCTCAATTCCACCAATTGAATGGAAGAAGCTCCATATTTTTTAGTTTAATACCTCAAAGGTCGTTGCCAGGCCTCTTTCAGACGATAGATGTCCCCCTGGATGACCTTTTCGCCCTTTAGGCCAATCACGATAAATCTTCTTCCCTTGGTCACCCTCCCTATCTCCCCAAGACAGATCCCCTTCATGATGGAGACAAAGGTCTCCTGCATAGCAGGGTGGACCGTCACCGCAAATCTGCTTTGTGATTCAGAAAACAGCAGATAGTCATCCCTTTCTATACCCGTAGCCGGGACCTTTCTCAGGTCAACTTCCATCCCGCATCCGCCGGCGAAGGCACTCTCGGCCAAGGTCACCCCCAACCCCCCATCGGAGCAGTCGTGGCAGGAGGCCACGGCACCCTCCATGATGGCCGCATGGAGCTTATGATATAGCTCCTTTGCCTCGTGGGCCCTCACCCGGGGCACCTGGTTTCCGATATACCCATTCAAGGCGAAGTATTCTGACCCCCCCAACTCGTCATAGGTCATCCCCAAGACATAGACCAAGTCCCCTGGGGCCTTGGCGTCCATGGTCACCGCCTTGCGGACGTCCTCCATCTTCCCCAAGACGGAGAACAGGACAGTGGGGGGAATGGATATCTTGATATCCCCGGCCAGATAGTCGTTCTTCATGCTATCCTTGCCAGAGATACAGGGCACCCCATAGGCGGTGGTGTAGTCGTAGAGGGCCTTGTTGGCCCTCACCAACTGCGCCAGCTTATACTCACCATCAGGGGTCTTGTCTGAGCGCACCGGATCAGGCCAGCAAAAGTTATCCAACCCCGCCATCCTGGCCGGATCTCCCCCCACGACCACATTGTTTCTGATGGCCTCATCGATGGCACAGGCCATCATGTGATAGGTATCGATGTCGCTGTAACGGGGGCAGATCCCGCTGGAGACCACCACCCCCTCAAAAGAGTCCAGCAGGGGGCGGATGACAGCGGCATCTCCTGGGCCATCTTCCTTTTTCCCCACCAGCGGTTTTGCGGCGCTCCCCCCTTGAACCTCGTGATCGTACTGCCGGATCACTGTCTCTTTGCTGCAGATGTTGAGACGGGAGAGCATCCCCTCCAGTGTAGTGGTCAGATCCTTCGGGGAAGCGAAATCGGGCTCCGGGTGTCGGGGTTGTTCCCATCGGGCCACCAGCTCCATCCGCGGGACCCCTTCATGAAAGAAGTCCATATCCAGATAGGCCACTGTCTCCCCATGCCAGAGGCAGTGGAACCTGCCGCTGTCAATAAAACTGCCTAGCACCGTGGCCTCCACCTCCATCTTCTCGGCCAGCTCCAGGAGCTCGTCGATCTTGGCTGGGTGCACTGCCAGGGTCATCCTCTCCTGGGATTCAGACAGAAGGATCTCCCAGGGGTCAAGGCCGGGATACTTGAGGGGGGCGCGCTCCAGATAGATCTCACATCCCCCTGGACCTCTGGCCATCTCCCCCACCGAGGAGGAGAGCCCTCCGGCCCCATTGTCGGTAATGGAGTTGTAGAGGCCGCGGTCCCGGGCCACCAGGAGGAAGTCGGTCATCCTCTTCTGGGTGATGGGGTCGCCGATCTGCACGGCGCTGGTAGGGGAGGCCTTATGGAGCTCCTCCGAGGAGAATGTGGCCCCATGGATTCCATCTTTGCCTATACGCCCACCCACCATTACGGCAAGGTCCCCTGGATCGGCCCTCTTGCTTTGGGAAGGCTCCCCCTGGATGTACCTGGGCATGATCCCGCAGGTGCCACAGTAGACCAGGGGTTTGCCCAAATACCTCTTGTCGAAGACAATGCTCCCGTTCACGGTGGGAATCCCGCTCTTGTTGCCCCCGTGTTCCACCCCTTCCCTGACCCCTTCGAAGATCCTCTTGGGGTGCAGCACCCTGGGTGGCAGGGGTTGGGACCAGTCAGGCGGGGCAAAGCAGAAGGTGTCCACGTTGAAGATGAGCTTGGCCCCTTTTCCCGTCCCGAAGGGGTCCCGATTGACGCCCACGATCCCTGTCAAGGCCCCACCATAGGGGTCGAGGGCAGAGGGGGTGTTGTGGGTCTCCACCTTGAAGACGAGGCTCCACCCTTCGTTGAAGGCCACCACCCCGGCGTTGTCAATGAAGACCGACAGGCACCAATCTTCCTCTCCCAGAGAACGCCTGATGGCCTCCGTGGCCCCCCTGATATAGGTGTCGAAGAGCCCTTCGATTAGCTCTTCCTTCCCATCTTCATCGATATATTTTATGCGGGCCTGGAAGATCTTGTGCTTGCAGTGTTCAGACCAGGTCTGGGCAATGGCCTCCAGCTCCACATCGGTGATCTGCTCCCCAATCCCTATCTCCCTCCTCCTCTTTTTTGTCTCCTTCCTTCTGAAGTAGCGTTGGATTGCATTCATCTCCTCCAGGCTGAGGGCCAGCAGCCGCTCCTTGCTGAGCAACAGGAGCTCCTCGTCAGGGACCTCGAAGGCGAATCTTTCCACCCTCCCCCCTGTCAGACCGGTCACCTTGGGGACAATAGGTCCTATCCCCTTTACCAGATCCCATTCCTCCCGACTTCTGATCTCAAAACGGTGGACCAAAGGGTTCCCCAGGAGTCCCGTGGCGATCTTTTTGATCTCCTCACGGGAGAGATCCCCCTTTATCAGGTACTGGCGGGAGGTGTAGACCCGCTCCTCCTGCTTTAAACGAACCTCCAGACAGGCCTCCAGGGCCTCCCTGGCAGTCCGTCCTACATTATCCGTCACCCCGGGCAAAAGGCCCACCTCGATCACCCAGTCGAATGCATGGGCCTGGGGGCGATCCACGGACCATACTTGCATAATGGGGTCGCTGTAAGCTTCTTTGGCCAAGAGCACTAGATGCGTCTTATTCAAAGGGGCGTCGATGGTATAGACGTCGATGATTCGCACAGATTTCACCTCAAGCCCTAGCTCGTTATTGATTTTTCTCTTGATCTTTTCTCCTAAAGGATCTTTTAGCCCCTTCTTCAGGGCCACTTCTATGCGATGTGGCATCTCTTCCCCTCTTGCTCTCTATTGACCTCTTACATCCAATTCCTCTGAAGATGTCATCCTGTCCCTTTTCCCTCCCTATAAGATATTATGGAAGAGTCGCCTTACAGACAAGGAAAATCGTCATGGACCTCCTGAGGGCTCTCCTCCTCGATGATGAGCTTCACCCTTTTCTCTATCTCATCCCTTATCTCGCGCATGAACTCAATAGGCCTCCCTGCTGGATCTTCCAGGTCCCAGTTCTCCACCTTGCCAGAAGGCGCCAGGGGACAGTTCATCTCGCACCCCATCTGCACGACGAGATCGAAGGGGCGAACTTCGTTTTCAATCTCATCCAATCCCCTTGGTCTACGGTAAGCTAGATCTATACCCTTCTCCGCCATGACCTCGGTAGCAAGGGGGTTGATCTCCGGGGCAGGCTGATCACCGGCACTCTGCACATCGAATACTTCTCCACCATAATACTGGAGAAAGGCCTCCGCCATCTGACTTCGGCAGGCGTTCTCATGGCACAGGAAGAGGCCTCGTTTCCTCTTAGAAAGCGGCTCTATCAACTCCGCACTCTTTTGTCTCGCGTCGGCAAGGGCTGTGGGGTGGCGGGCTATATCCCCTGGTGACTCAATCTGCCGAAAACCCAGTACCCCCTGGAAACTTGCGCCAATGGCGTCAAAGAAATACTCAGCGATGAGGCTTGTATCGCTAAAGAGTTTTCTTCCCTTGGTTGCCCCTACTGCCAAAAGGAACCCATTGCGGAACTTGGCCTTTGGATCTGTGAGCTTAAAGATATACCTCCTTGCCCAGAGCGCCTGAGCACGGTCTATCAATGCCTTCAATTGAGCAGTGGGACCGTAAAAAAACATAGGTGTGGCAAGGGCCACAAGGTCAGCCCTGCGCAGAAGATGATAGATCTCACCCATGTCATCGTCTCTTATACGGCAGAGCCCCTTTTTTTCACAGAACCGGCATCCCTGACAGGGTGTTATCATCTTCTCGGGCACATAGACTTTCAACACCTGTGCCCCTTTACTTTGGGCACCTTCGAGGAGGGCTGAAAGCAAGAGGTCTGTATTCCCCCTCTTCCTTGGACTCCCCATAAGGCCAAGCACAAACACTTGCCTAGCTCTTTACGGACTTATTCAAGGCGTGCTTCACCGCACGGGCCCTGGAGGCCTTGACAATGTCCGGCAGAAGCTGCGGCATGCTGGGATTTTCCCCGAGACCTATCACAAGATCTGCAACAGGGGTGTCCTTGGGAAGAAACTCCGAAGGCTCCTCCATCATCATTGGAAGGGAAGAGGTGATCTCCAGTATCTCTATTGCCCAATCCTCTGGGCCATGCTTCTCCCAGGTTTCGGTCATCCTCTTTCCATAGTCCCCTTGAACGATCGCCAATATCTTCATCGCACTTTTTACATCGCCTCTGTGTCCGTCTCCTCGATCATGCGCTCCAGCTCTTTTCTGAGGCCCGCCGGAAGCCCTATAATCTCCAGGGAAAGGAAGCCCTTGATAATAAGGGCTGTTGCCTCCTGCTCCGAGAGTCCTCGGGCCATCAGGTACTCGACCTCTTCCTGAGCGATCTTTCCCACGGCCGCCTCATGGGACATCTCCAGATCGGACATTTTACCTTCCAGTTCTGGTATTGCGTGAATTACGCCTTGATCAGATAGCAGAAGTCCCTTACATTCCAGGTGTGCTTTGATACCAGGGGTTTCCCCGATTAGGTGGCCCCTGGCAATAATTGTCCCCCCTGTAGATACAGCCCGGGAAATGATCTCGGCCCGGCACCCTTCTCCCTGCAGGATCACTCGGGAACCGACATCCATGAGGGACCCTGGTCTGGCCAGCAGCACAGAGTTGAAGGTTGCGACCGCTCCTTTCCCTTTCAGGATCGCTGTGGGATACATCTGCAGATCCCGAGCAGGCACAAGGCAGATATAGTTGGAAATAAAGGTCCCGCCTTCTTCCACGATCACGGCCGATCTGGGTCTCACTGCCATCTCCTCTGCCCAGTTGTGAATCATAGTAAAGGATATGGTCGCCCCCTCTTTTATGTAAAATTCCGAGACGCCGACATGCAATCCAGAACGCACACCAGGAGCGGTAGCACAGCCGGTAATGACATTCAGGTTTGATTCTTCCTCGGCTATAACGACATTATGGACATCCTGGGCTAGTTTGTCCTCAGTAAGATAGAGACAGGCCTGCAGGGGATAGTGAACCTGGGCTCCTGGCAGGGATCGGATAAAATAGCCGTGCTCCTGGTGTTCCTCTGCCCGTTTGGTATAGACGTCTTTGTCTATTGGTACTGCCTTGCCCCAATATTTTGTGAGGCCATCATACTTTTCCCTGGCTTCTGAAGCGGACATGATCTCCGCCCCGTCGAAGTCGGTGTGGCAGTGGATCACCGAGTGGTCCTTCTGAAAGAAGCTTCCTGAGCGTTCTTTCTCCGTGGGGTCAATGCCGGTCATCAGGAGGACCTTCTGATCATCAGGAGAGAGCTGGGATAAATCGTCCAGTTTTGGGTGCTCGGAGGTTTCCTCACGATATATGCTCAGATCCAGATCGCCTGGTGATCTTGTCTTATCTTGGGCCATCTTCCTCCTCCTCTTGGAAGCAGCGATAACACTCCTCGAAACCATATTTTCTTATGGTGTGAAGTATCTCCTTGGGGCT
>JAFDHG010000031.1 GCA_019308925.1 Deltaproteobacteria bacterium | reverse complement strand
CAAGATGGTGACGCCATCTTGGATGAGGTCCTTTCCTATCTCCCCTATCCTTTTGTTGCTCTCTATATCCTCCTCCAATATGGCGAGGGCCTCCATGACCAGACGCTCCTTGATTACCTCCACATGCGTCTCCTTGTTTGCCTCACATACTCTCTTCATCCTCTGCAGGGCCCAACGGAGATTGACGGCCGTGGGCCGGGTTTGTCTCAGGGTATCGCAAACGGAGAGCAATTCGCGAAAAAAGGAGGGGAAATCCCTTTCCTCTATCCTCAACGCCCCTAGGGCGAAGCCCATAGCCGCAGCGATCCCGATGGCCGGCGCCCCCCTGATGGCCAGGGTCCTGATGGCCTCGGCCACTGTGGCGACATCAGGGCACTCTAAATAGACTTCCTCCTCGGGTAATCTCCTCTGATCGAGGATGAAGACCCTGTCGCCCTTCCACTCTATGGTCTTAGGAAACACCTTCCAACCGTATTCTTAAGGAATTCAAACGCCTTTTCTATCATAAGTAAGAGATAGGGTATTGTCAAACGACTTGGGGGAGTTGGGGATGCAAAAGTTTTCCTTGCACCACCGAGACCACTGACCGTGAACCATCAACTCAAGGCCGTCCCAAGGTTCCTGTATTTTCATTTGTGGGGGTGAAGGAAAACCCATGTAAGGGTTGAGGGGTGCGAAGAATTGTTGGTCCGACCCCTTCGTTAAAATGTCAAAATATTATGAACGTTTCGTACCTTTACTTACGAACGTACCGGTAGTACTGGCAGATCATGTTAAAATCTTGCCACGCTCTCGGCAAAGGCTGGATCTCGCAGGAGCTTCTTGGCAAATTTCAGGTATTTCCCCACTATGGCCCTAACCGCAAGTTGCAATGCGTATGGTTTAATCGGTTTTTCCAGTAAATGGTTAACGTCCGAAGCCACGCACATATTTACCACATCATCACTGGCGTATCCGGTGATCATTATCGTGTCTTCATGAGCTGAGGGAAATTTTTTCTCAATGGCATCAAGAAAATAAAATCCACTTTTTTCGCCAAGAAATACATCTAATACGAATATGGCAATGCCGGTATCACGACCTAGACAATGCGATATTGCCTCATCGACATCTGTAAAGGGAATGACCTCACCCCATGTATAAAATCTCCGGATGGTCTCTGCGATCACTTCACATAGATTTGGTTCGTCATCGACGATAATAACATCTAATCCATCAGACATGTTCTCACCTCCTCTTGTTTATAGTTAATTTAAAAATCAGGACCTAGCCTCCTTTAGTTTCTCAGCAAGTGGTTGGGTGCAAATCCTTTCTGCAACTGGTATTGCTTCCTGTTCCAAATGTAAAATGTACGACTTATAATTTTGTCAACACGCCTTAATGAACCAACTATTGGGTATATAGAATAAGATTTCTGTCAATTCTATTATACAGAAAAAATCCGTATTGTCAAATATTTCTTCCGTTTTGCAGAATTTCTGGGTATATTATACCACGACCTTTTTTGTGCAGGCCTTTCCTATCCCGAAATATCCCAAGGCACTCTAAAAAGTTAGGGGGTTCTTGCTAGGCGAAGATTACCTTCTTTTATATGACCATCCATTGTCCGCTACAAAGACCGGGTAAGGAGAGTTTAAAGGTCTCCTCAATTTTCATCTTTCCACGTGTCTAAACCCACGGCCTTTAAAATACGGTTGCCATAAGTGTTCTTTTTAGGATAGATTGTAGGGCAAAATGAAGACACAGGAAATTCAGAGAAATATCTACGGGAAAAGGAAAGGCCCCCAATTAAATTGCTACCTATTTGGGAGACACACAAGATGAAAGATAAAGATAAGACAAAAGAGCAACTTATAAATGAATTGGTTGAAATGCGCCAACGGGTTGCCGAATTGGAAAGGGCAGAAACTGAGCACAAGCAGGAGGAGGAAGAACTGCGGGAGACGAACATATTTTTGAGTAACATATTGGATAGTTCTTCCTTTATTTCTATCATATCTACCGATCTGGAGCGCAATGTTCTATTCTGGAATAAAGGGGCTGAGAACATATTTGGATACAAAGCCGAAGAGATAATCGGTCACCATAAGATAGACATATTATACCCCGATGATGAAGGGGATACGAAAGAGTCAGTAGAAGAGGTCAGATCCTTCATATTGAAGAGTCAAAAGGGGATAAGTTGCGAGATTAGGGAAGTAACAAAAGATGGGCGCAAGATTTGGATCAGTTTGACCTCTACCCCCAGGTTCGATGAGAACGGCAATGTGATTGGGATCTTGGGCATTGGAGAAGACATCACCGAGCGCAAACGGACAGAGGAGTTATTGCAAAAGGAGAGGGAGACCTTTTTCTCCATCCTGCAAAAGGCACCCTATGGGGTGGTCTTGATCGATAAGGATGGGAAATATCTCTACATCAATCCTGAATTCACCGTCATCACTGGTTATACCCTGGAGGACGTCCCCACCGGAAGGGAGTGGTTTCATAAGGCCTATCCAGACCCAAAATATAGGCGGAGAGTCATCGAGACATGGAAGAGCGATTTTGCCCAAAGGGGGGTTGATAGGATATTCAGTGTGGTTTGTAAAGATGGGGAGGTCAGGGAGATAGAGCTTAGGCCGACCTTGTTAGATGATGGTAGGACCATTGTGATGTTGTCCGATATCACCGAACGCAAGCGAGCAGAGGACGAATTGCGTCGACAGGCACTCATTTTTGAGAATATGCACGACGGCATCATCGTGACAGATCTGGAAAGCCGCATCATTGACTGGAACCCGGCAGCGGAGAGGATGTTCGGGTATATCAAAGATGAGGTGTTGGGCAAGACTACTGGTGTGCTGACGACGAGGATTGTCGACGGGACGCTACGCGATGGGCGCTGGTCCGGTGAGATTAACTTCATCCGCAAGGACGGAACCGAGGGGGTATGCGAGTCGATCGTCGTGCCGCTGCGCGATGAACGCAACAACATAATCGCTACAGTCGGGGTCAACCGCGATATAACCGAGCGCAAGCGGGCTGAGGAAGAACTTCAACAAAGCTTTGAAAAATTAAAGAGAGTCTTGGAGCAGACGGTCAATGCCTTGGCCTCAGCAGTTGAAACGAGGGATCCTTATACTGCTGGTCATCAACAGCGGGTCGCCAATCTTGCCTGTGCCATAGCCAAAGAGATAGGCCTTTCAGGAGAACAGGTTGAGGGAATCCGCATGGCTGCAATTATCCATGATATTGGAAAGATATATATACCTGCTGAAATTCTCAGTAAGCCCGGGCGGTTGACCGAAATCGAATTCAAGATAATCAAAACTCACCCCCAGATCGGTTACGATATACTGAAGACCATAGAATTTTCATGGCCCATTGCCCAAATGGTACATCAACATCACGAGAGGATGGATGGTTCTGGATATCCTCAAGGCCTTTCGGGTGAAGAGATTACCATAGAGGCAAGAATCTTAGCTGTGGCTGATGTTGTTGAGGCCATGGCATCTCATCGCCCATACCGACCGGCTCACGGGATAGATAGCGCATTAGAGGAAATCTCGCAGAATAGGGGTGTTCTTTATGATCCTGAGGTGGTAGATGCCTGCTTGAGGCTTTTTATTGAGAAGGGGTTTAAGCTTGAATAAGAAATGAGGGAAGCAGCCATAAACGTCAGCAAAATGCAGCTCAGATGCAGCACAATATTAGCTTGCCGATCTCTTTTTATCTTTCCAACTCCCCCACTTCAATAGTTCCGGTTCGTGTCTTGCATTACTGACATAGTACACTGCACAACGAAATACATACAGGACACACCTATCTATATGAGTACCGCGAAGTTCACAGAGATCTTTATACATGCGCTCGGGGTCCTGATTGCGTAGGTCTTCAACGCGGTGAAAGCCAAGATCCCTCAGGCCTCGCGTCATGCGAGGACCGATACCCGGAATGCCCTGGAGATCATCCATGCGGGTGTGTGCCTTTGACATGAAATGCTTTGAAGGAAAGAAGGAGACATTGTTGACTACTTTGCTTTTTTCTCTGTTGCCCTTTTGAGAAAACGAGCCCTCTTTCATGACATGAAAACCCACATACGTGTCCCCATTTCTTTTCAGGTTGCAGCATAATCAAACCGTCCCCGTGATTGTTCCGAGACCCTCGGAATTCACTGCGTGACACGTTTCAAGACTTGGAAACCGCCATCATAGAGATCTTTGTTGTGCAGGTTTTGCTTAACAAACCTGTAGAGCGCTCTCGATGAGGTAATGGGCTTTTTAAGCTTTTTAAAGAGCTTGTCGTCGACCAATCGGTTCTTAAAGGTATCCCCAGAGAGAACGTAGTTTACAATCGTCCAGCTTTCTTTGCTTTCTTTGAACATTCCAATCTTTTGAACATTCAGGAATTTCTCGTCCTTAATAACGGTCACAAAGGCTCTGTATATCTCACACTCTATTTCTCCCCCTTTCGACTTGTGTTCAACCAACATATAGATCACGAGCTCATGGTTATTGAACTGGCGGATACTTATCGTGCCCGACTCCTGTTCTTTCTCATCTGCAAATTTCCATTCACCTAAAAGCTCCTTATCGATTTTTGCCTTGCTGCTCTTGCTCAAGGGGACTTCTGAGTCGTATGGGCATCCCCACAGGAGCGGAAGAATGAAAACGAGGAGTAGCAAACCGATGCTCCACTTTCTTTTTGTCATTGGTTCCCTCCTTATTTTGGTTCGAAACGAATGTTACCTTAATTTGGAATGAAAGTAAACTCGCACCCCAAATCCTGAGCGAGAGCCAAACCGTCCGGCGAGGTGGTTATGGACATCGATGTACGGTATCCCACTACTGGGCCCCCGCCCCTAAGGGTGGCTGCGGTTGAGTGTTAAGGGTGGTGGAAGATACACAGATGAAAAAGATAATAAGGGAAAATGCTACCCCAAGGATGCTGAAAGTTTTGGTTTTCATAAGAACTCCTCCTTGTGTTATAGAGACATAAACTTAGTTAATCAAAAAATGGCGAGGTTCATTATACGATAATGCGCCTTGCTTTCAAACAACAAAAAAGGGAGAAAAATTTAAAGGAAGAAAAATAGGTTCATATTATATTTTTTGATAAATTAAGCTTGACAAATTTATCATATGATATATAATTCTAAAGGTATGGATGAGAGGAAAGGGAATTCGCATATTGGATGAGGAGAAAAAGGAAGCGATACGCCAGTTCTTACGAGAGCTTAAGCAAATCGCCACGGCTGGTCGTGGGGTTGACATTGTCGATCGACGCAAGAATATGCAGTCGATGGCACAGTTGGGCTTGACCAAAAGAAATTGTATCGACGTAATCCTAAGCCTTTCTGTTGAGGATTACTGCGATGGGCCAAAACCGGACACAAATCGGCCAGGAGAAGTTTGGGAATTTGGTTAGGTCATAGAGGGGAAAGAAGTTTATATCAAGCTCAAGATAACGCAAGTCTCTGACGTCAAACTCGCAAAGTGTCTATCGTTCCATATTGCTGAGTATCCACTTTGTTTTCCCTGCAGGGATAAGTGAGAGGAAAGGAGGGATAACCATGAAAGGAATTTGTCCAAACTGTGAAAAACAGACGGAGCTTGAGTTAATTCACGCCACGGAAGACGTAGTTGTGCGGGGAGAGTCTATTCCCGTTGAAGTGGAGTACTACAAGTGTCTGGAATGCTGCGAAGAGTTTGAAGATCCCGGCTCTCATGATGATCATTTGGACAAGGCGTATCGGGAATACCGTCGGCGGCACAGCATGCTGCAGCCTGAAGAGATCAAAGCCTTGCGAAAACGGCACGGTCTTACGCAAAACGAGATGAGCAGACTTCTCGGGTGGGGTGGTGCTACCCTGAGTCGTTATGAAAACGGGGCACTCCAAGACGATGCCCATGAAAAGACCCTGCACCTCGCTGCGGAGCCGCACAACCTTTTGCGCCTCATTGAGGAGAACCCGGATGTTCTGCCTGAAGAGAAAAGACATCGCCTCATGGAACAATTGAGAAGTGAAGAGGAAGAAACGTATTCGTTTGAGAGGATTTATGAGGAGCGTTTCGGAAAATACGAGGCAGATGAATTAAGCGGATATCGGAAGTTTGAATTATCAAAACTGATCAATGCCATTCTGTACTTTTGCAAGGACAGCATATTAAAAACCGTCTTGAATAAGCACCTCTTCTATGCAGACTTTAAGCACTGCAAGGAGTATACATTATCTATAACCGGCTCACGATATGCGCGCATCCCCTATGGACCGGCCCCGGATAATTGGAACCATTACCTGGCATTGCTCATCGAAGAAGGTGCCCTGAGGGTAGAGGAAGTTTATTATCCTAATGATGTTATAGGTGAAAGACTTGTTGCTGAGGGAAAGCCTGATCTTGCGCTTTTTTCAGACACTGAGCTGAAGATACTCGCATCAGTTAAGGAACATTTTAAAGGCTGGAGTGCAAAAAAGATATCGGACTTCTCGCACGATGAAAAAGGATACCTAGAAACCCCGAATTCACGGCTCATCTCATACACCTATGCGAAGGATTTGCAGATCTAAAATAGGGCTTCACGAAATTCGTTTTCCACTTTCGGGGGGAATAGAGGGACACCATACCTATTTCTTCTTGCTCTTTGGTTTTCTACCTGCCTTTTTCGGTTTCAGAATGCGACCGAGCGTATTCTTCAAACTCTCTACAAAACCTTCACCGCCAAGTGGACGACCTGTCTTTTCATGTTTTCGCATTTCCGCTATTTCTTCTTCCCGTATTGCTACATTTAAGAAATCTTTCCACGTATCTCCTATCATTTCAAGCAAAGGGGTAACCTTTACAAGTTTATCGTCATGAGCGGATATGTGTGCCAATGCACTACTCCAGGGCCATTCTCCTGGTTCCCTCACAAGCCCGGCTCTCACTGGATTCATCTCAATATAGCGAACACATGCAAGTAAATATCTTTCATCCATGATATATGAGGCAAACCTCCCTTGCCAAAGATGTCCCCTCCAGCCCTACGGAAGTTTATCCGTCTTATGTACCGACGATGCACTTCTCCGATCGCCCGGCGCAAACCATCTTCCGATTCCGGTACTGCAACCAAATGTATATGGTTCGGCATCAGACAATAGGCCCATACTTCAACGTTGCAGAGGACGCATCATTCAGACATAAGGTTTATATATGTCTGATAATCTTCATCGCAGAAATAAGTCTCCTGTCGACGATTTCCGCGTTGCGTTATGTAGTGGGGAAAACCTGGGGCCACGACCCGTGCGATTCTTACCGTAAAATACAACTATCCCAGCAGAATTACAAAGTCAACAAATTAGTATGGTGTCCCCGAATTAGCGAATTCCCAGCTTGAAAAGGGTAATGCTCCCCAAGAGATAGAGGCTGATTATGGAGATGGATCCCCAACTCACCCGCCAGGGGACTTTCTTAGCTCTATAGATGAGATCTATGATGACAATGTTGGTCATGACGATCCCCAAGACAGCCGTCAGGATATGGTTCTGTGAGACATTGGCCAATATGGCCCCTCGGGTGAAAAAGATATCGGCCACGGGGATGATGGCAATGTTGAAGATATTGCTACCCAAGAGGCTTCCGATGGCCATATCAAGAGCCCCCATTCTGACCAGAGGAATCCCCACCGCGAGTTCCGGAAGAGATGTTACAACGGCCAGCATAAAACTTCCAACAAAGGACCGGTCCCAACCCATCGCTTGTGCAATGGCGTCGGCCGTGACCGAAAGCCAGAGGCCAGCGCCTACGATAGCAATAGCGCCGATGGCAAAAAAGATGTAAACGGATTTCCCCCCTTCAATCTCCGCCGATTTTTGGACTTTAGGGATCCCTTTTGGCGATCCAAGGATCTCGTGGCGATATAGAATTTTTATTCCCATCACATAGAGCAGGATCAAGATGATGCTTTCAAGTCCCATAAATCGCAGGTTGAAACTCAATCCAAGGCCAATGCAGAGGATGGCAAGCCCCGTAAGCAAAATTCCGATGCTGGCAGCAAGGACATGGCCCGTGGAGAGGCGGTCGAGGATCGCCCCCTTTCCCTGAACGATATCAAGGACTGCGATCAGAAGGAGGTTGAAGAGATTACTCCCGAAGACGTTGCCAACAGCCAAGTCCGGCGCTCCGACCACAGAGGCAGAGGTTATGCAAACGGTCAATTCCGGGAGAGAGGTTATGGTCGAGAACAAGATAATTCCCAGAAAGGTTCGGCTGATCCCGGTTCTCTTTGCGATCTGGGCGCCATAGTGGGATAGCTTATACCCCGCACCAATTATGATAACAGCAGCTATAGCAAAGTGGACCCAAAACATCTTTACACATTCAGTTAGGTGGAATTTAGGTGAACTCTATCTTAGTTCGCGCGCTCCGTCAACCCAGGCCAATGCTGAAGGTCCTGCATCTTATCAAAGGTATCATAGAGAATAGGTGTAAAACTTTTCTTCAATTGATCTTGCTTCCTGTTCCATCGGTGCGTCTGGATAGCCAATCGTTAGACACTCCCATAAATATTTCCTGAGAAAGGGCGTAAACCCACCGAGTTGTTCATACTGCTTGACATGTACCAATTCATGAGCTACTAGGCTGCGCACATCCCAGGAATAGGAGCGAATATAAATGCCATGGCGCAGCGTCAGGCCAGCCGCCTCCGGAGAGATCAGCCCGGTTTCTTGAGCGGCTGCACGCAGCCCGGGGTGCTCGGGCATAGGGATCTGCTTGACCTCGAGAAGACGAACACGTTCAGGAAATGTGACCCCTATGGATCTTGCATCAGCCATCTGGTCGTCTGTCAGTTCTACTCCTTTTTCTAAAATCAGCCTTTCCTGTTCTTGCGCCCACGCACATGCCAGGGGTAACAAGACCTCGAATTCTTGTGGTGAAATTGAGATCATGGTTATTTTTTGCACCTAACTATTGATTGTATAGAAATATTTCTGTCTTATACCTTAAATACAGAATAAGATTTTTATCTATTTTACTACTGGTATACTGCATAGAAAAAATCCGTATTGTCAAGTATTTTTTGCGTTTTGCTAAATTTCAGGGTATAAAGCGTGGAAGGGTTGAATGACTAGCTCAATTTCTTCTTCAATATCTCATTAACAAGTTGAGGGTTGGCCTTGCCCTGGGTGACCTTCATTACCTGTCCGACAAAGAATCCAAAGAGCTTCTCTTTCCCCTTTTTATACGCCTCCACCTCCTTGGAATGACTCTCGAGGACCTCTTCCACCATCTTCGTTAAGGCATCTTCGTCGGTGATCTGAACCAGGCCCTGTTCCTTGACGATCTGGCTCGCCCCTTTGCCTGTTTTATACATCTCTTCAAAGACGGTCTTGGCTATCTTGCCGCTGATGGTCCCCTTCTTGATGAGGCCCAGCATCTCGGTCAACTGTTGAGGGGCAAGGGGGCAATCTTCCACCTCTTTGTCATCCTCTTTTAAGAAGCGCAGAAGGTCGCCCATGATCCAGTTACTCACCTGTTTGGGCTCAGGGAAGAGCCTCACACACTCTTCGTAGTAATCGGCCAGGGCCTTGGAGGAGGTGATAACCCCGGCATCGTACTCAGGTATCTTGTACTGTCGGACGAAACGATCTTTGCGCTCTAAGGGGAGCTCTGGAAGCCCCTTTTTCACCTCTTCTATCCATTCCGGGGAGATGGTCAAGGGAACGAGATCAGGGTCCGGGAAGTAGCGATAATCGTGGGCCTCCTCTTTTGACCGCATGGCATCGCTGATCCCCTTCTGTGGATCCCACAGCCTGGTCTCCTGAATCACTTTTCCCCTTCCCTCGAGGACCTTTTTCTGTCTCTCTATCTCATAGGCCAGGGCCCTCTCCACATTGCGGAAGGAGTTCATGTTCTTGACCTCGGTCCTGGTCCCCAGGGTCTGGGCGCCTGCGGGCCTGACGGAGACGTTGGCGTCACAACGAAAACTCCCTTCTTCCATATTCCCGTCGCATATCTCCAGGTACTGTAGGGTTGCTCGCAACAGCCGCAGGTAATCGGCAGCCTCCTGGGGGGAGCGAAGGTCAGGTTCGCTCACGATCTCCAGCAGGGGTACGCCAGTCCTGTTGAAATCGACATAGCTGAAAGGCCCGTCTTCATCGTGAAAGAGCTTTCCCGCATCCTCCTCCATGTGGATGCGGGTGATTCCCACCCGCTTTTTCCCCCCATCTGCGGTAGGGATTTCCACATATCCCTTGGTGGCGAGGGGAAGTTCATATTGGGAGATCTGATAGCCTTTGGGCAGATCGGGATAAAAATAGTTCTTTCGGGCAAAGAGGCTGTATGAGGCGATTTCACAGTTGGTGGCTAGGGCCATCTTGATGGCAAACTCCACCGCCTTCCTGTTTAAAACGGGGAGTGATCCGGGCATACCTGTGCAGACAGGACAGGTGTGGGTATTGGGTTCACCGCCGAAGGCGGCGCTGCATCTACAGAAGATCTTGCTCGTGGTCAGCAGTTGGGCATGGACCTCCAACCCGATGACCGCCTCATATTCCACAGGTCCCTCCTTTTGATGCTCTGTCTCTGAGACAATAGTACAGCTCCCTCACCAAGTCAAGCCTGCTGTCTTGAAAGGCTTCAAACGTCATTCTTGGGTTGAATCTCTGGCCTTCTTGGCAACTTTTTTGGAGAAGAACCGATTTTTCCCTGTAAGAGCGAGTTTTCGCTTTAAAAGATCAAGATAATTTGATATAATTCAAAAATTAAATTGAGGTGAAGAATGGATCTGTTCGAGAGGAGAATCCTGACAGTAAGCCAGCTCACCGCGGGGATCAAGGACCTTTTGGAGACCCATTTCGACGAGGTATGGGTGGAGGGGGAGATCTCCAACCTGAGGTGTCCCCCCTCAGGGCATCTCTATTTCACCCTGAAGGATGAAAACAGCCAGATCAGGGCGGTGATCTTCAAGATGCAGGTTCGTTACCTGCGCTTTGACCTGGAGGATGGCCTGCAGGTGGTCTGTTGGGGGAGGGTGGGGATCTATGAGAAGAGGGGGGAATATCAGTTAATCCTTGACTACGTGGAGCCAAAAGGGATAGGTTCCCTGCAGCTCGCCTTTGAGCAATTGAAGGAGAGGCTGGCTAAGGAGGGGCTCTTTGATGAGGCCCGTAAAAGGTCCCTTCCGCTTCTGCCCAGGAAGATCGGGATCGTCACCTCCCCAACGGGGGCAGCCATCCGGGATATATTGAATGTTTTGCACAGGAGGTTTGAGAATATAGGGGTGGTCCTCTACCCTGTTAAGGTTCAGGGGGAGGGGGCAGCGGAGGAGATCGCTCAGGGGATTGGGTACCTCGGCGAAGAAGGGGAGGTGGATGTCATCATCGTGGGCAGAGGAGGAGGGTCTTTGGAGGACCTATGGGCCTTTAACGATGAGGTGGTGGCTAGGGGCATCTTTCACTCCCCTGTCCCTGTCATCTCGGCAATAGGGCACGAGACCGACTTCACCATTGCCGATTTTGTGGCGGATATGCGCGCCCCCACCCCATCAGCGGCAGCGGAGATGGTGGTGCGAGAGAAGAGGGATCTGCTCAGGGTGATCGATGACCTAGAGGAAAGGATGGAAAGGGAGATGGATCACCTCCTCAACCGCAAAAGGGAGGAGGTGAGAGGAGCAGAGGGGAGGGTCAAGGATCCTCGCCGGAGGATGGAAGAGTTCCGTCTGAGACTGGATGAGTGCTGGGGTCGTCTCGCCACCGCTGTGCTCAGGACCTGGAGGGAGAACAGGGAGAGGGCCGAGGGGGTTTCCCATCTCTTCTTCTCCCAGGACCCCTTGCATGAGATAGAATCCCTCCGGGATGGCTTCAGACAAAGGACCAGGGGGGTGATAGGGGGCATCTGTAATATCTTAAGTTCCAAAAGGAAGGGATGGGAAAAGGAGGTGGCCAGGTTGGATGCCATGAGTCCCCTGGCCATCTTGAAGAGGGGATATAGCATCACCAGGCGCCTTCCGGATGGTATGATCCTCAGGGATGTCCAAGAGGTAGAGGTAAAGGGTATGGTGGAGGTGAGGCTACATCGAGGTGAGATCATCTGCCGGGTGCAGGGCAAGGGATGAGGGGGTTGCTGCGTATTCCGCTATGGTGGGTTGCCTTCTTTGCTCTCCTTGTTTCTCCCTGTTATGGGGGGGGATGGGTCCAGGTCAATTGGTCTCCTCTGGAATTGAGACAAGGGGAGGCCCTCTACGTGGAGGTGAAGACCGAGACAGAGGTTTCCTCCATCGAGGGTGACTTAGATGGGACCCCTATCTTCTTCTATGAACGGGAAGGGAGCGGCCTTGCAGGTATAGTGGGGGTGGATCTGGCCACCTCCCCAGGCCTGCATCCCCTCAGGGTGAGGGTAGACGACCTCGAAGGAAGACCCTTTGAGGGGGTTTTTCAGGTGAAAGTGCGGAAGGGGGAGTTCGGAGTTCAAAGGCTTACGCTACCCAAGGAGATGGTGGAGTTGAAGGGGGAGATCTTGAGAAGGGTCCTGGAGGAGAATAGAAAGGTCAAGGAGATCTTGCTCAGGATCCGGCAGGAGAAGTTTTGGCACTATCCTTTTATTAGGCCTGTGGATGGGCCGATAACGGGCGCCTTTGGTCTGCGCAGGATCCTTAACGGGAAGCCCCGTTCCCCCCATAGCGGGGTGGATATAGGGGCCCCTTTGGGGAGCGAGGTGGGCTCATGCAACGATGGTATAGTGGTCTTTTCCCATGAGTTGTACTTATGCGGGAAGACCCTTATAATAGACCATGGTTTTGGTTTATATTCTATTTACATGCACTTGGCTGAGATCTGGGTGAGAGAGGGGGAAAAGGTAAAGGTAGGTGATGTCATAGGCCTGGTGGGGGCCACTGGGCGGGTGACAGGGCCACACCTTCATTGGGGGATGCGATTGATGGGGGCGAGGATAGATCCCTTTTCCTTATTGAGGTTACCGTGAAACTCATCCACGGTAAAATTGAGCTTTTAGGCAATTTCGGCCTTTATCTGTTTCTGAGCTTACTTCAAGGGGTCTTAACCCCCTGAAACCCCCAATAAGGAATTTTCTTTTTAGGGGGTGCGGGTGATTTCCTGTGCAGAGACATGTCAAAGACTTGTTGGGGGAGTTTGAGGGGGTGAAACCCTCTCAACGGAAGGCCGAAGGAATGATTGCAGTATTTTTACGGATGGGGTTGAGGATAAACCCTCATGAGGGTTTATGGGAGAGTGAAGATTATGGGTGAAAAGGGTTTTGAGGAGGCATTGAAGGAGCTGGAGGAGATAGTGAATCGCTTGGAGAGGGGAGATTTACCCCTGGAGGAGGCCTTAGGGCTCTTTGAGGAAGGGGTTAAACTCTCCCGATATTGCCACAAAAAGCTGGATGAGGCGCAGAGGAGGGTGGAGATACTCCTCAAAGATGAGGAGGGGAAGATGGTGCCCCAGCCCTTTGAGCCCAGTGAGGGGGATGAGGAGTAGATGGATGTCAGGGATTATCTCAGGGAGAAGCGGTTGCAAATAGATACTGCCCTGGAGCAGTTCCTCCCCTCTGAAACTGAATACCCCTCTTCTTTATACAGGGCCATGCGCTACAGCATCTTTGCGGGTGGCAAAAGGTTGCGCCCTATCCTCGCCATCGCTGCCTATGAGGCCTTGGAAGGGGAGGGTGATAGAATCATCCCTTACGCCTGTGCCTTGGAGATGATCCATACCTATTCCTTGATCCATGATGACCTCCCGGCCATGGATGACGACGATTATCGGCGCGGCAAGCCCACCAGCCATCGTGTCTTTGGGGAGGCCTTGGCCATCTTGGCCGGAGATGCCCTCTTGACCGAGGCCTTCGGTTTGATGACCAGACCGCAGTTCATGGAGGATTTGGACAGTGGGATGGTTATCCAGGTGATCAATGAATTATCAGGGGCAGCAGGGGTGCAGGGGATGGTAGGAGGACAAGTGGTCGATGTAGAATCTGAGGGGAAAGAGGTGGATTTTGCCACTGTGCAGTGGATCCATCTACACAAGACAGGGGCCCTCATCATCGCCTCTGTCCGAACTGGGGGGTGGTTAGGGGGGGCTGGGGAGAGGGAGATGGCAGCCCTCACCCAATATGGGGAGGGTATTGGTCTGGCCTTCCAGATAATGGATGATATCCTGGATGTGGAGGGGGATGAGGCAGATTTGGGCAAAAAGGTTAAAGTGGATCAGGAAAGGGGAAAAGTTACCTATCCCGCCTTCATAGGGGTGAAAAGGTCCAAGGCCAAGGCAAAAGAACTCATTGGGAGGGGCCTTACGGCCCTGGAGATATTCGACAACAAGGCAGACCCCCTGAGGGGTATCGCCCGCTTTATCTTGGAGAGGAGGTCTTAGCAGACTGAGGAGATGGCGAGGATTCTCGATAGCATTGATTCACCAGAGGATTTGAGGAGGTTAAAGAGAGAGGACCTCCCTGTCTTGGCGCAAGAGATCAGGGAGGAGATCATCTCCATCTGCTCTCGGACAGGAGGTCACCTGGCCCCGAGCCTGGGGGTGGTGGAATTGACCTTGGCGCTGCACTATGTCTTCGATACCCCGAAGGACAGGCTGATCTGGGATGTGGGGCACCAGGCCTATGCCCATAAGTTGCTCACTGGCAGAAAGAGGGAGTTCAAGACCTTGAGACAGCATGGAGGTATCAGTGGTTTCCCGAAGAGGGAGGAGAGTATATATGACCCCTTTGGCACTGGTCACAGCGGTACCTCCATCTCTGCGGCTGTGGGGATTGCGGAGGCCAGGGATCTGCGCGGGGAGGATTTCAAGGTGGTAGCCGTCATTGGGGACGGGGGATTGACGGCGGGCATGGCCTTTGAGGCCCTTAATTGTGCAGGGGAACAGGGACGGGATCTCATGGTGGTGTTGAATGATAATGAGATGTCCATCTCCAGGAGTGTAGGGGCCATATCCACCTATCTCAATAGAATTATGACCGGGCAACGGATCAACCGTTTTCGGGAGGACCTCAAGAACTTTTTACAGGAGATCCCCGGCATCGGTAAGTCCGTCTTCAAATTCGTAAAACAGGCCGAGGAGGCGTTGAAGGGGTTGATGGTACCTGGTATCTTCTTTGAGGAGCTCGGGTTCAAATATTTCGGCCCTTTGCAGGGACACCATCTCGAGCATCTCGTCGAGACCTTTCGGAACGTCAGGAAGCTGGATGGACCTATCCTGGTCCATGTGGTCACCAAAAAAGGAAAAGGGTATCCCCCCGCCGAGGAAAACCCCGCCTTGTTCCATGGGGTGGGGAGATTTGAGAAAGAGACGGGCAGGATCTATAACAACCCCTCCCCCCCCACGTACACCGAGGTCTTTGGCAGGACCTTGGTGGAGTTGGCCGAGGAGGATGAAAGGATTGTGGCTATAACAGCTGCCATGCCTCTGGGGACAGGGTTGGCGGAATTTTCCAAGAGGTTTCCCGAGCGTTTTTATGATATAGGGATCGCCGAACAACACGGGGTGACCTTCGCTGCTGGATTGGCCCTAGAGGGGATGCGTCCCGTGGCGGCCATCTATTCCACCTTTTTGCAGCGGGCCTATGACCAGATTATCCACGACGTCTGTCTCCAAAGGATCCCCGTGGTCTTTGCCATGGACAGGGGGGGGATAGTGGGGGAGGACGGTCCCACCCATCATGGCCTATTTGACCTCTCCTTCTTGCGCCATATCCCTCATATGGTGCTGATGGCACCCAAGGATGAAAATGAGCTGCGTCGGATGTTGTTGACCTCTATACAATATAAAGATGGCCCCATCGCCTTTCGGTATCCTCGGGGAAAAGGGTATGGAGTGCCGTTGGGGGCAGGAATTGAACCTCTGGAGATTGGCAGGGGAGAGATCCTATGTGAGGGCAGCGATGCCCTCATCTTGGCCATCGGCTCCACTGTCTATCCATCTTTAAAGGCGGCAGAGATCCTGGAGGGGGAAGGGATAGGGGTGACGGTGGTCAACAGCAGGTTCGTGGTCCCCCTGGACGGGGAACTAATAAACTCTCTGGTGAGGGGGCATAAGGTCCTGATCACGGTAGAAGAGAATGTGGTGGCCGGTGGCTTCGGCAGCGCTGTCCTGGAGTTCCTCTATGAGGAGGGTTGTTCCCCTCCCAAGGTACGCTGCCTCGGCATCCCGGCGCTCTTTGTGGAACATGGCCCTCAGGACGTATTGAGAGAGAAGTACTGTCTTGACCCGGAGGGGATCGCCCAGGAGGTGAGGATGTTGTTGAGAAATGGGAAGGGAGAGGCTTGATAAGGTGTTGGTTGAAATGGGGTTGGCCCCAAGCAGGGCGAGGGCGAAGTCCCTTATCCTGGCAGGGGCGGTCTTGGTCGATGGACAAAGGGAGGATAAGGCAGGCACTTTGGTCTGTCCTGAGGCGGTCATCCGTATCACCCATGACCCCCAGCCTTATGTAAGCCGGGGAGGTCTAAAGCTGGAGAAGGCCCTGGAGTTTTTCAGCATCAACCCTCAGGGAAAGGTGGCCATGGATGTGGGGGCGTCTACAGGAGGTTTTACCGACTGCCTCCTGCAAAGGGGTGCCCGACGGGTCTATGCCGTAGACGTAGGGTACGGACAATTGGCCTGGAAGCTACAGCAGGACCCCCGGGTGATCAATCTCCAGCGCCACAACATCCGTCATCTGAGCTGGGAGGAGGTGGGGGAGGAAGTAGATCTAGCCGTCATCGATAGCTCCTTTATCTCCCTGAAATTGGTCATTCCCCCTACCCTTTCTTTTCTGAGAAGGGGGGGGGAGCTATTGACCTTGCTAAAACCACAGTTTGAGGTTGGAAAGGGGGAGGTGGGCAGAGGTGGTGTAGTGAGAGACATAGAGAAACACCAGCAGGTGGTGGAGAAGATCTTGAGCTTCGCTGAAGACATGGGCTTGACCCCACGGGGGGTAATGGAGTCGCCCCTCCGGGGTCCTAAAGGGAATAAAGAGTTCTTTATTTATTTTGTTTCTTCTCCAATTTAATTAATGAAAGTGATATGATTCAAGGGATCAACCTTCAATCAGGGTTCAAGGATTCGAGGATTCAAGGGGTTTGTATTTCACTAGAACCCTAGACCACTAGACCCCTGGAACCCTATGAGATAAATCCTTGGATCTTTTTGGGCAACTCTTTTAGAGAAGAACCTTTATTTTAGGCACTCCCATGGGGAAGATAGGGGTACCTAAGCCGGTAAAACTGATCATGAGCCTCATCACCTCCGATGATTTGCTGCTGCACCAGGCCATGGAGGTAGCGGCGCAGAGGTATGGGGAGGTTGATTTTAAGAGCGATGTCCTCCCCTTTGGCCTCACTGGCTATTATACCGCAGAGATGGGAGAAGGGCTGTTTAGGAGGTTTATCACCTTTCGTCCCATGATCCCCAGAGAATCCTTGGTGAGGATCAAGAGGGAGACTAATGAGGTAGAGGAGACCTTCGCCGTCGAGGGAAGAAGGAGGATAAACATCGATCCTGGGTATATCTGTGCAGAACACTTGATTTTGGCCACTACGAAGGGTTATACTCATCGTCCTTACTTGGGGGAGGGGATCTATGCAGACCTCACCCTAGTCTATCAAAAGGGAGAGTTTCGGCCTCTGGAGTGGACTTATCCGGACTACGCCTCGCCGGGGATAAGGGAGATCTTGAACGAGGTGAGAAGGAGGTATTTGCAAGAACTGAAGGGAGGTGGAGGGTGACCAAGAGCATGACCGGATATGGTTTGGCAGAAGGGGATCTTCCTTTGGGGAAGGTAGCTGTGGAGATAAGGTCCCTAAACCATAAATACCTGGAGATCTCGTTCAGGCTCCCGCGTGGCTTATTCTCCCTAGAGCCCAGGATTCGTGATCTATTAAAAACATGGGTCTCTCGGGGGCGGGTGGACCTTAGCATGAGGATCGATCGCTCGTCCTCCTTAGTTCCCCGGTACCGTTTGGAGGCAGATGTGAACTTGGCAGAAGAGTACATCCACCTCTTACACAAGTTAAAGGAAAGGTTCGGCTTGAAAGGAGAGGTGACCTTGGATCATATAGCGGGGGTGAAGGAGATCCTGCCCTTTCTTGAAGTGGAGGAGAACGCAGAGCTCTATTGGGAGGAGATAGCATCTGTAATGGATCGCTCATTGCGGGCCTTGGATGAATCCAGGCAAAGGGAGGGAGAAATCCTATGTGGGGACCTGATGGGTAGATTGGAGGAGATCAGAAAGCTGATGGAGGAGATCAAAAGCAGGGCCCCCTTTGTGGTCGACGCCTATAGGGAGAGATTGCGGGATAGGTTGCGTGTCCTTTTAGAGGGGAGCGACTTCGATGAGCTAAGATTTTACCAAGAGGTGGCCTATTTCGCCGATCGTTCCGACATCTCCGAGGAGGTAATCAGGATGGAGAGCCACCTACGTCAGTTCGAAACCAAGCTGAGGGAGGAGGGACCTGTAGGGAGAGGGTTGGATTTTATCCTCCAAGAGATGAACAGAGAGATAAACACCATCGGAGCAAAGGCCAACGATGCCTTAATCGCCCACAAGGTGATTGAGGTAAAGGGTGAGCTGGAGAGGATGAGGGAGCAAGTACAAAATATCGAATGAGAAGGGGGGAAAGATGAAGACAAAATTGTTGAACGTAGGTTTTGGCAATGTAGTAGTTGCCTCTAGGGTAGTAGCTGTGGTGAGTCCCAGCTCGGCGCCCATGAGGAGGTTGAAGGATAGCGCGAAGGAGAATGGCAAGTTGGTTGATGCGTCCCAAGGGCGCAAGACCAGATCCATTGTCATCGTCGATAGCGATCATGTGATCCTGTCGGCAATCCAACCTGAGACCGTGGCACAAAGGTTGGCCGCTGGAGAGGACGTAGAATAGAACTAAAAGGTGGGGAAAAAAGAGTGGCAAGAAGAGGAATCCTCTTTGTTGTCTCTGCCCCTTCGGGGGCCGGGAAGACAACCCTCTTGAAAAAGATGATCTCCCAGCTTGCTGGGGTGGGCCTATCGATTTCCTACACTACCAGGCCCCCCCGGCTAGGGGAACGGGAAGGAATTGATTACTTTTTTGTATCCCGTGGGGAGTTCATTAACATGGTGAAAGAGGGGGAATTTATTGAGTGGGCCCAGGTGCACGGGGACTTATATGGAACCCCTAGGGCCAACTTGGAAACGCTCCAGGGGGGGGAAGACCTCATCTTAGAGATAGACACGCAGGGGGCGAGAAAGATAAGGGAGGAGTTAAAAAATGGGGTCCTCATCTTTATCCAACCCCCGTCCCTTAGGGTCTTAGGGGAAAGGTTGAGGGCCAGAGGGGGGGACTCCGAGGAGGAGATTCACGCTCGTCTACAAAATGCCCAAAAGGAACTTGATCAAATGGCTTGGTACGACTATATTGTAATCAATAGGGAGATCGAGGAAGCTGCAAGACAACTTACTTCTATCATAATAGCTGAGCGGTGTAAGACCGCCAGGGTATTAAAGGGGAGAGGAGGAGAATATGGCTAGGATAACGGTCGAGGATTGTTTGAGGAAGGTGGAGAACCGCTTTGCCTTGGTGGTCCTGGCCGCCAAGAGGGCCAAGATGCTCATGAGGGGAGCGAGGCCGTTGGTGGACACCGACAATAAGACCATTGTCAATGCCCTGAGGGAGATAGCCGCTGGAAAGGTCTATTATAGTTATGGACCAGAAGGAGAGGTGGCAGAGGTGGAAGGTCCGCAAGTAAAGCTGGTGGAGGGGGATGAAGAAGAGATCAAGGAGTTTCAAGAATGATGGTGAAAGGATATACTGTTTTTATTTTTGGCCGAGAGGAGGTAAAAAGATGGGGGCTAAGGTAGGGATAAATGGCTTTGGCAGAATTGGGCGGGCCATCCTCAGGGCCGCCCAACGGATGGGTGTAGATATGGATTTCATTGTGGTCAATGATCTAACGGATGCCCGGACTCTGGCTCACCTGCTAAAATACGATTCCGTTCATGGCCCTTTTCCCGGTGAGGTGCAGGTAAAGGACGATGCCATCCTCGTAAATGGGAGGGAGATAGAGGTAATGGCCTTAAAGGACCCTGCCCAGCTCCCCTGGGGGGATCTGGGGGTGGAAATCGTCATGGAATGCACGGGGTTATTCCGTGAAAGGGACGAGGCTGCCAAGCACCTGGAGGCTGGGGCGAAAAAGGTGATCATCTCCGCCCCAGCAAAGGGACCGGATATAACCATTGTCATGGGGGTCAATCATCAGGATTACGACCCGAATAGGCACCACATCATCTCCAATGCCTCTTGTACCACTAATTGTCTTGCCCCCGTGGCCAAGGTCCTCCTTGATAACTTCGGGATTCAGCGGGGGTTGATGACCACCGTCCACGCCTATACCACTGATCAGATGATCTTGGACCTCCCCCATAAGGATCTGCGCAGGGCCAGGGCGGCTGCCCTTTCCATGGTCCCCACCACCACCGGGGCAGCGGCCGCTGTCTCTTTGGTCTTGCCTCAGCTCAAGGGAAGACTGGATGGAATGGCCATCAGGGTTCCCACCCCCAATGTCTCCTTAGTGGATCTGGTGGCCGAGGTGGAGAAGGAAACGAGTATAGAGGGAGTAAATGCCGCCCTTAAAAGGGCCTCAGAAGGTGAACTTAAGGATATCCTTGGGTATACAGAAGAACCTATGGTATCGGTGGACTTTAACGGGACCCTGGTCTCCTCCACTGTGGATGCCCTCAGCACCACTGTTATCGAAGGGAGGATGGTAAAAGTCCTGGCCTGGTATGACAATGAGATGGGTTACTCTGCCAGGATGGTGGATTTGGCTAGCTTCATTACCTCTTAAGCATAGATCCCGAAAGGAGGGATAAAGTGGCCATCAAATGCATCGACGAGATAGAGATAACGGGGAAAAGGCTCTTTATCCGGGTCGATTTCAACGTACCCTTGGGCGATGATGGCGAGGTGAAGGATGATACCAGGATTGCCGCCGCCCTTCCCACCATTAATTATGCCATGGAGAAGGGGGCCACGTTGATTCTGGCCTCCCACCTGGGACGCCCTAAGGGAGAGGTGGTACCGGAGATGAGTCTTGTCCCTGTAGCTCGTCGTCTCTCGACCCTTTTGGGTCAAGAGGTGATGATGGCCCCTGACTGTATCGGAGGAGAGGTAGAATCCCTGGTCGCGAAGATGAAAGAGGGAGAAGTACTTTTATTGGAGAACCTAAGGTTTCACCCCGAGGAGACGGAGAACGATCCGGAGTTCGCTAGACAATTGGCCCATCTCGCGGATATCTATGTCAACGATGCATTCGGTACCGCCCATCGAGCCCATGCCTCCACAGAAGGGATCGCCCATCATATGGAGGTGGCGGTCTGCGGGTTTCTCATGAAGAAGGAGATAGAATATCTGGTTCATGCCATGGCCTCCCCTCAACGTCCCTTTGTCGCCATCCTAGGGGGGGCCAAGGTCTCCGACAAGATAGGGGTGATCAAAAACTTGATGGGCAAGGTGGATGCCCTCCTCATCGGTGGTGGCATGGCCTATACTTTCCTTAGATCCAGGGGGTATGAGGTGGGTAGGTCGCTTGTAGAGGAGGATAAGGCATTATTGGCCAGGGGGATCCTGAAGGAGGCTAAAGAGCGCAGCTTGAACCTTTGTCTTCCCCTTGACCATGTGGTGGCCAAGGAATTTAGCCCAGATGCTGAACATAAGGTGGTCACCAGCAAGGAGGTCCCCAGCGGCTGGGTGGCCATGGATATAGGTCCTCAGACCGTAGAGGCCTTCTCCGAGGTGATCAAGGGTGGCAGGACCATTGTATGGAATGGCCCCATGGGGGTATTTGAGATGGAGCCTTTCTCCAAAGGCACCGAGGGGGTGGCCAAGGCGGTGGTCGCCTCCGGAGCGGTCAGCATTGTGGGTGGTGGCGACTCCGTTGCTGCCCTCAGGGGTTTGGGCTTGGCCGAGAAGGTGACCCATATCTCTACTGGAGGGGGGGCGGCCCTTGAGCTTCTGGAGGGGAAGGCCCTCCCTGGTATAGCCGTTCTGGATAGATATTGATAAGGAGTCGAGGATGCGCAAGCCGATCATAGCCGGGAACTGGAAGATGCACAAGACCGTGGGGGAGGCCATTGATTTTGTGACCCGTTTTCAGGAGGAGCTGGGGAGATGGGAGGAGGTAGAAGTAGTTGTAGCCCCCTCTTTTGTCGCCTTGGCCCCGGTAGCCGAACGCCTAAAAGGGGGAAGAATTGGCTTGGCCGCTCAGGACGTCTTTTGGGAGGAGAAGGGTGCCTATACAGGGGAGGTATCCCCCTTCATGTTGAGGGATGTGGGGTGTCGATATGTGATCATCGGCCACTCTGAGAGGAGGGCATACTTCGGTGAAACCGATGAGGCGGTTAACAAAAAGGTGAAGGCGGTCCTTTCCCATGACCTGAATCCCATAATCTGCGTGGGGGAGTCCCTGGAAGAGAGGGAGCAGGGGGATACCTTTAAGGTGGTGGAGAGGCAGGTGAAGGAGGGTTTGAAGTTGGTGAACGCAGAGGCGGCCCGACGAATTGTGATCGCATACGAACCGATCTGGGCCATCGGGACGGGAAGGACGGCCTCCTCTGAGCAGGCCCAAGAGGTACAATCCTTCATTCGGGGGCTTTTGGGTAATATCTTCAGCCCCGCGCTAGCAAAGGTGATCAGGATCCAATATGGGGGTAGCGTCAAACCGGACAATATAGATGAATTGATGGCCCAGCCCGACATCGACGGTGCCTTGGTGGGAGGGGCCAGTCTGGAGGCGGGATCCTTCGCCAGGATTGTGAGATTTGAGAGAAGATAGGAGGTAATCGCATGTGGGGAATGTTCACTGGTTTGCACGTCTTTGTCTGTGTGCTTATGATTATGATCATCCTTTTACAGACGGGGAAAGGGGCCGAGATGGGATCGGCCTTTGGCGGTGGTTACAGCCAGACCATTTTCGGCAGTGCAGGGCCGATCAGCTTTTTGAACAAGCTCACTACCGTGGTGGCCGTCTTTTTTATGCTTACGTCCCTTATCTTGGCCTTTATGGCCGGCCATCCCCCTACCAAGACGGTGGTGGATGAGGTGCCGCAGCAAGAGGTCCCTACTGCCCCTGGCCCAAGGGGGAGGTGATTGGAAAAGGACTTGTCAAAGGGGGCAAATTGGGATATAATTTGTTCAATAAAAGTGCCGAAGTGGTGGAATTTGGTAGACACGCCATCTTGAGGGGGTGGTGGGTTATTCCCGTGCGGGTTCAAATCCCGCCTTCGGCACCAAGGAGATGTAAAAGGGAGATGGCCTTCCATCTCCTTTTTTAATTTGGGTCTTCTCCCATTTTGTTGGTGAATTGAGAGGATCCAATGAACCAACTACAAGGGTTCTAAGGGCTTAGGAGTCCAGGATTCTAGTGAAAAACAAACACTTGAACCCTTGAATCCTCGAATCCTGGGCCCTTTATTTTTAAAGGCCTGACAGGGTAGGGTGGCTGATGGTTGACAGGAGAGAACGATAGCTTATAGAATGCAAGTCAAAAAAGAAGGGTTTTGAGATGTGGAGAAGGATTTTGGAGTTGGGTAGGGCCTTACAGATGGTGGCGGTGAGGATCATGAAGGACGTGGAGAGGGCCCTGGCAGGGGGTCAAGTAACCCCGTATTGAGAGGAAAAGGATGCGGTATTCCCAGTTGCTATTGCCTACTTTGAGGGAGGAGCCAGCGGAGGCAGAGGTGGTGAGCCATAAGCTGATGCTGCGGGTCGGCATGATCAGAAAGTTGACCACAGGTATCTATACCTTTCTCCCTCTGGGGGTCCGGATCATGCAAAAGGTGGAGCAGATCATCAGGGAGGAGATGAACAGGGCAGGGGCCCAGGAGGTGTTGATGCCGTGCGTCATGCCGGCGGATCTCTGGAAGGAGAGCGGTCGCTGGGACCAATACGGAAGGGAGCTACTCAGGCTACAGGACAGACACGAACGGGAGTATTGCCTCGGTCCCACCCACGAGGAGGTGATCACGGATCTCGCCCGCCGGGAGATAAGGTCCTATCGTCAACTCCCCCTAACCCTTTACCAGATCCAAACCAAGTTTAGAGATGAGGTCAGGCCCAGGTTTGGGGTGATTCGGGCTCGAGAGTTTATCATGAAGGATGCCTATAGCTTCGACGCCGATGAAGAGGGTGCGGAGCGAAGCTATCGACAGATGTACGATGCCTATACGAGGATATTCCGGCGCTGTGGCCTGAGGTTCAGGGCGGTGGAGGCGGACACAGGGCTCATCGGGGGGAGTTTCTCACATGAATTTATGGTCTTGGCCGATACAGGAGAAGATGTCATCGTGAGTTGTGGGGAATGTGACTATGCGGCCAACCTGGAGCGGGCGGAGGTGGGCAGGGTTGTGGAGGAGGCGGATGAGGAGATGAGAGGATTGGAAAGGGTGGAGACCCCTGCCAGAAAAAGTGTGGAGGAGGTAGCCGAATTCCTCGGTGTCTCTCCTCAGAGGCTGGTGAAGACCATTATTTTTGAGACGGAGAAAGGGGTGACAGCCGCCCTGGTCAGGGGCGATCATGAGATCAATGAGACGAAGTTGCGCCGGCAGCTGGGGGTGACCCAGCTGCAGATGGCAAGGGATGAGGTAATCGCTGATGTCACCCATGCCCCCAAGGGCTTTGCTGGACCGGTGGGGCTCGATCTGATGGTTGTCGCCGATTACGCCCTGGAGGGGATGAAAAACTTTGTGACCGGCGCCAACGAACCAGATGCCCATTTGATCAACGTCAACCTAGGCAGAGATTTTCAGGTAGATGAGTTTGCGGATATCCGCCTGGCAAGGGAAGAGGACCCCTGCTCCAGGTGTACGGGGAGATTGCAGGTATCCAAGGGGATCGAGGTGGGGCATATCTTCAAATTGGGGACCAAATACAGCCAGGTCATGGAGGCCACCTATCTCGACCCCGAGGGCAGAGAGAGGCCCCTGATCATGGGTTGTTATGGCATTGGCGTGGGCAGAACAGTGGCGGCGGCCATCGAACAAAACCACGATGAGAACGGCATCATCTTCCCCATGTCTATTGCCCCCTTTCATGCCCTGATCTTGCCTGTCAACAACAAAGATGCCCAGGTCATGGGGGCGGCAGAAGACCTTTACCGTACCCTCTTAGAGAAGGGGGTAGAGGTCCTTTTGGACGACAGGGATGAGCGGCCAGGGGTGAAATTTAAGGATGTGGACCTCATCGGCATCCCCCTTCGCCTGACGGTGGGGAAGAAGAACCTGAGGATGGGAAAGGTGGAGATAAAGGTGAGGAGGTCTGGGGAGGTCATCTTGGTAGAGCGGGAGGAATCACCGGAGGTGATAGTGAAGATGATCTCCGCAGAGCTGGGAGATGATTGACCTGTCTTATGAAGATCTATTCCCTGGGGACGAGCACCCGCACCATTGAGGAATTCATGGGGATATTAAAGGCTTACGATATAGCGGTCGCTGCTGATGTGAGGAGTTTTCCCCAGAGTCGGTTTCCCCATTTCCAACAAGCGGAACTTACCCGTTTTCTAAAGGAAGAGAGGATAGATTACGTCTATCTGGGGAAGGAACTGGGGGGTTATCGCCGGGGGGGATATGAATCCTATGTGGGTACCCCCTCGTACAACCAAGGGCTGGAAAGACTGGAGGAGATAGCAAAGGGGAAGACGACCGTCTTCTTCTGCGCCGAGAGGCTTCCCTGGAGGTGCCATCGGAGGTTTATCGGCGCCAGCCTAAGAAAGAGGGGATGGGAGGTTGTATATATCATCGAGGAGGGAAGGGTTTGGCATCCCAAGGACCGTTCTTCGAGCAGGTCTGGA
>JAFDHG010000030.1 GCA_019308925.1 Deltaproteobacteria bacterium | reverse complement strand
GCCCCGCCTTTAGAGCGGGGAAGGGGCAAGTATTCCCCGCCTGCGAACCCCGAAAGGGTCACCGCGAAAGCTCTGAAGCGAGGGGATAAGAGGCCCTCCTCCCCTGATAACTGAGGTATTACCCCATCCCCCTGAACACCCCAATACACTCTTTGCCAGCCTCAAAGATCGAGGGGAGACTTTATGAAAAATTTCTCAAAAAGTGGGTTGACATTCAGGGCCGATTATAATAAACAGAGAGATGTGCCAACTGGCACATCTCTCTGGGGGCAAAGCCCTCAGACCCCAATAAGGAAAATACCTTTTGGGGTTTCAGGGGGTCGCAGACCCCCTGAAGAGACGACCTGAAGGTCGTCCTTAAATCTAAGGAGGGAGATCAAGAATGGAGATCAAAAAGATAGGGGTATTAGGGGCCGGTGCCATGGGGAATGGTATCGCCCAGGTCTGCGCCCAAGTGGGTTATGAGGTGGTAATGAGGGATATAGCCGATGAGTTCGTCCAGCGGGGGCTCAAGACCATAGAGGGGTTTCTCTCCAAGGGCGTGGAGAAGGGGAAGATCTCTGAGGGGGATAAGAAGACGACCTTGGGCAGGATCAAGGGTACCACCGAGGTCTCTGACCTGAAGGATGTGGACTTTGTCATCGAGGCCGTCCTGGAGGACCTGGAGCTGAAGAAGCAGGTCTTTCAGGAGATGGATGAGCTCACCCGCCCTGAGGTCATCCTGGCCACCAATACCTCGTCTATGTCCATTACCGAGATTGGGGCCGCCACCAAGCGCCCGGATAAGATAGTGGGGATGCACTTTTTTAACCCCGCCCCCTTGATGAGGCTGGTGGAGGTTGTCAGGGGACAAGGGACCAGCGAGGAGACCACCAAGGTGACCTGGGACCTGGCAGAGAAGCTGGGCAAGCTCCCAGTCTTGGTCAAAAAGGATACCCCTGGCTTCATTGTCAACCGTCTGATGATCCTCCAACTTATGGAGGCCATCAAGATCTATGAAGAGGGGATCGCCTCCATCGAGGATATCGATAAGGCGGTCAAGGCGGGCCTCAATCACCCCATGGGACCCTTTGAGCTGATGGACCTGACCGGCATAGACATCTCCTACCATGTCAACGAGTACTTTCATCGGGAGCTGAACCAGGAGCTCAAGCACGTCACCCCCCACACCCTCAAGACCATGGTGCGGGCCAACAAGCTGGGGAGAAAGACAGGAGAGGGGTGGTATAGATATAAATAGGGGTCGAGGATTCAAGGGTTCAAGTGGTCGAGTGGTTAATGGGTTGTTTTTTTCACTAGAACCCTGGGCCCCTGGAACCCTGTACTAGAGGTAATGACAATGGGCTATGAGACTATAATCCTCGAGAAAAAGGATAAAATTGCCACCCTCACCCTCAATCGTCCTCCCATGAACCCCCTGAACCGCCAGATGTACGAGGAGCTCATACAGGTCTCCGGGCAGCTCGATGCCGATCCAGGGACAAAGGTGGTGGTCGTCACTGGGGCCGGAGATAAGGCATTTGCCGCCGGCCTTGACGTCAAGGACGTGCAAGGGAAGTCGGTGACTGAGATCATGGACTTCCTCGCCTGCTCCGGTGATGCCTATAAGAAGGTAGCAGCCATCGAGAAACCGGTCATCGCTGCCATCAACGGGCTTGCCCTGGGCGGAGGATTGGAGCTGGCGCTGCGTTGTGACCTCAGGATCGCCTCAGACAAGGCGCAATTCGGCCAGCCAGAGATCAACCTGGGGATCATCCCCGGTGGAGGGGCCACCCAGCTACTCCCCCGGCTGATCGGCGCTGCCCGGGCCAAAGAGATCTTTTTTACGGGGGATACCTTCGACGCCCAAAAGGCCCTCGAGCTGGGTCTGGTGAGCAGGGTTGTCCCTGCCGAGAAACTGATGGAGGAGGTAATGGACCTGGCCGCCGCGATCGTTGCCAAGCCCGCTGTGGCCCTGAAGATGGCCAAGCTCGCCGTCGACCACGGCCTCAACATGGATCTGGGCTCCGCCCTCATCTACGAGAAGGAGTGCTTTATCCTGTCTTTTACCTCAGAGGACGGCCGTGAAGGGCTGCGGGCCTTTGTGGAGAAGAGAAAACCAAATTATCAAGATAAATAGCTGAAGGCAAGTTTAACTCTTGAGTAAAGAAAGGAGGGACAAATGGCAGGCATTATTTCATATGGGGCTTATATTCCCAAGTGGAGGTTGAGCAGGGATCTTATAGCTAAGGGTTTAAGAGGGGAGAAAGCCATTGCCGGGCCCGATGAGGACGCTGTAACCATGGGGGTTGCTGCTGTCTTGGATTGCCTAAATGGGGTAGATCGGGCTTCAATCGATGGCCTGTTCTTCGCCTCCACTAGCTCACCTTATAAGGAGAAGCAGATTTCAACCATAATAGCTGCTGCTGCTGATCTTCGCCGAGATATCTTTACTGCTGACTTTGCAAATTCTCTTCGAGCTGGGACCGCCGCCATGAAAGCAGCCGCGGATGCTGTCAAAGCTGGTTCTGCAAAGAGAGTGATGGTAGTGGCCTCTGATTGTCGCCTTGGAGCCCCAGATTCCCCCTTTGAGCAGGTCAGTGGGGATGGCGCTGCTGCCTTTCTTATAGGAGAAGACGATGTCAGCGTCAGCATAGAGGCAAGCCATTCTATCTTCAATGAAATGATGGATGTATGGCGGACATCTGAAGATATCTATGTTCGATTTTGGGAGGATAGGTTCATTCAGACGCAAGGATATCTTCCAGTAACTGGGGAAGCGATCTCAGGATTGATGAACAAGACCAAGCTTGGTCCTAAGGACTTCTCCAAATTAGTCGCTTATAGCCACGATCCAAGGAGACTGGCTGAACTGGCAAGGGGATTAGGGTTCGACCCTAAAGCCCAACTTCAGGATCCGCTCCCTGACAGCATGGGCAATAGCGGCACCGCTTACCCCTTAATGCTGCTTGTAGCGGCCTTGGAGGAGGCTAAGGCAGGGGATAAGCTCCTTTTGGCAAGCTATGGCAATGGAAGCGATGCCTTTGCCCTTGAAGTGGCTGAACAAATAGAGAAAAATAGAGACCACCGCGGGATAAAGGTCCATCTTGAGTCGAAGCGAATGGTCCCTGATTACACTACATATCTTAAATGGCGAAAGATGCTGCCCAAAGGCATGGTCATTGACAAGCTCTATTATTGGACCTATCCTTCTGCTCCACCGATATATCGAGAGCGCAATCGAATTTATCCGCTTCATGGGGTTAAATGTAAGTCTTGCGGTAAAGTTCAATACCCTCCACAGCGGGTATGCGTTAAATGTGGGTCTAAGGATAATTTCGAGGAGGTAAGGCTTTCCGATAAGAAAGGCACGTTGCATTCCTTCGCCACCGAGTTTGTGAGCGGGCAACTTTTGGGTACGGTCAATTTCGAAGGGGGAGGGAGGATGTGGTGCAACATAACTGATACTGCGTATGAAGAGCTTAAAATAGGCATGCCGATGGAAATGAGTTTTAGGGAAGTGATTTACGACTTTGGCGTTCATAACTACTTTTGGAAGGCCATTCCAGTAAGGGCCTAAAAATTAAGAAAGGAGAAAGATATGCCAGGTATAAAGGATAAAGTGGCCATAATTGGCATGGGTTGTACCAAGTTCGACGAGCATTGGGACAAGGATGTCAAGGATTTGATGATTGATGCCTGTTGGGAGGCCTTTGAGGACGCTGGGGTGGAGCCCAAGGATATTAAGGCTGCTTGGTGGTCAACCATGTGGAATGGGGATCTGGGGCGAAGCTTAGCTTATCCTCTGAAGTTGGATTTTATCCCGATCACCAGAATAGAGAACAGGTGCGCCAGTGGTCAGGATGCGCTCATAAATGCTTACCATGCAGTAGCAGTAGGCGCCTATGATCTTGTTCTCGTCTGCGGGGCCGAGAAGCTGAAGGATATAGGTATGCCATCGCCAGGAGCGGATCCGTCAACCCCTTATACTAGTCGGGTAGATCCCACATATTTCCCAGTAGCTTGCTTTGCTCAGCTCGCTCAAAGATATGCTTACCACTGGGGCATACCTATAGAGAAAGTTAAGGAGATCATGGCCAAGATAGCAGTTAAAAACCACCACAATGGAAGCCTTAATCCCAAGGCTCAGTTCCAACGAGAAATAACCTTTGAGCGAGCAATGGGTGCTCCCATCATCTCTTATCCTATAGGTCTCTACGATGCTTGTGGAGTAACCGATGGGGCGGCCGCAGCCATAATCACCCGCGCCGATATGGCCAAAGGCTTCAGAGACGACTATGTCTTGGTGAAAGGCGTGGGGATGGCTTGTGGGAAATATCAATGGGAATTTGATGATGAATGGGAAGGTGATCACATAGAGGAGAATATTCGCGCCTCAAGAATGGCCTATGAGGAGGCAGGTATAAAAGACCCTCGTAAAGAGATAGATGTTGCCATAGTGCACGATTGCTTCACAATTACTGAGCTCGCCATATATGAAGACCTTGGCTTCAGCCCGATGGGTAAAGGCCCGGAGGATGTAGAGGCGGGGACATTTGAAATAGGCGGGGAGGTAGCCATTAATACCGATGGAGGCCTTAAGTGCTTTGGACACCCCATTGGGGCAAGTGGGGTTAGGATGACCTATGAGGTATACAAGCAGCTTCAAGGCAAGGCAGGTCCTCGCCAAGTGAAAAATCCAAGGCTTGGATTAGCCCATGGCTTTGGAGGGACCCCTGTAGATGGCGGTACAGGTGCAGTTGTTGTATTGGGAAGTAGAGATTAGAATTATAGGGGTCAGGTCTTGCTTTTTGCTATTTTTTAACGGTCAAGGATAAGCAGGACAGGTCAAATACTGCCGATGGCAAAAAGCAAGACCTGACCCCTTAGTTACTACAGAAAGGAACTATCATGAAATTGAAGAGAGTTATCTTATTGATAGCGGTAATCCTTTTGGTCCTCCCCCTTTGGACCCTTGCCCAGCCCCCCTATCGGGTGGCAGTGCTGCCCTTCACTGTGCACAGCGCCGAGGACCTATCATATTTGAGGGATGGGATCTGGGACATCATCTCCACCCGGGTCATCGTCGAGGGCGAGATCACGGTGGTGGAAAGGCCCCTTATCGAACGCTTTCTCAGTGACCTGCGTGGTGCCAAGGTCACCGACCGAGAGGCCCGCTGGCTGGGGACCAGGGTGGGGGCCGATTATCTGGTCTACGGGAGCATCACCAAGATAGGCGACTACATCAGCCTCGATGCCAAGGTGGTTAATGTCTCTGGTACCCGCCCCACTACCAGTTGCTTTGTCCAGCACAAGGGGATGGATGAGGTGATGGTGAAGGTAGGGACATTTGCCCAGGACATCAGCAACCGCATCCTGGGCCGCTCTGCTTCTTATGAAAGAAGGGGTCCTGGGCAGCTTCGCCACCACCTGATGTTCCAGGCCTTGGGCTACACAAAATTGCAGGGCTTCCCCCAACGGATCTTGAAGGGGGTAGATGCCGGGGATGTAGATGGCGACGGCAAGAACGAGATCGTCGTCATAGATCACCATCAGATCTGGCTCTATCGGGATGAGGGAAAAGGGATCAGGCTTTTGGCCGAGTTCAAGGAGACGAGCAACAACACATTTTTAACTTTAGATGTAGCCGATATCAACGAGGATAAGAAGGCAGAGATCATCGTTACCAATGTTATCGAGGATGACCTCCAGTCCTTTATCCTTGCCTATGATGAGGGTGCCTTTAAATATCTTGCCAAGGGGCTAAACTGGTATCTAAGGGTCAAAAAGGTCCCTGGCAAGGGCCAGGTCCTCCTGGCCCAGAGGATGGGGACTGATAAGGACTATGAGGGCCCTGTGCGCCTGGTCAAATGGAAAAAGAAGCGGTTCAAAAAGGGCAAGAAGGTCAAGCTCCCCAAGCAAATTGAGTGGATCTACTCCTTCACCGCTGGAAAGTTCACCTCCCCTGAGGCCCAGGAGTTCCTGGTGGTGGACGAGTTCGGAAATGTGCGGATGCTGGATGAAAAGGGCGCAACACAATGGAAGTCCGGCGAGGATTTGGGGGGATCAGACAACTACATCGACCGCCCCAATGTATTCGCCGGTAAGAGAGGTGCCCCCGACGTCTTCGCCCGGCGCATCTACCTCCCCCCCAGGATGATCGCCAAAGACCTGGACGGCGACGGGATCGACGATGTGGTTGCCGTGGTCAACAAGTTCACTGCTGGCAAGCACGTCGAGAGGGTCAGGATCTATGACAAGGGCTATGTCACCGGCCTCACCTGGGATGGGATGTCCCTGGCAAAGGCCTGGAGGACCCAGGATATCCCCGGCTATGTGGCCGACTTCCAGATAAAAGACGTGGATAACGACGGCAAAGATGAACTGGTCACCGTCTCGGTCTCCTCCCACTTCCTGCGAAAGGACGCCAAGGGCCTGTTGATGGTATATGAGTTATATGAGTAAATACAGGATTCTAGGATTCGAGGGCTTGCGGCGAGCTCCCTTCGGTCTGAGCGTTCGACTGAGCTCACGCCGAAGTCTCAGGGTCGAAGACAGCCGAGCGGTTCTAGGGTATTTCACTTGACCACTGGACCCCTTAGCCCCTGGAACCCTGTGAGATGAATCTTTGGGTCCTTTTTGGCGACTTTTTTGGGGAAGAGCCAAATCCTTTTATTCCCATCCCCTTGACGGGGGAGGAATATTCCCTTTTGTTCCCTCCCCTTGACGGGGGAGGAATATTCCCTTTTGTTCCCTCCCCCTTGACGGGGGAGGAATATTCCCTTTTGTTCCCTCCCCCTTGACGGGGGAGGGTTAGGGAGGGGGTGATTAAGATTTGAACAGTAACATTATCAGGATAACTAAGGCTCTCAGAAAGAGGTCTACAGATGCAGAGAATCTATTATGGAGGCACTTACGAGCAAAACGGTTAGGAGGGCTTAAGTTCAGAAGGCAACAGCCAATTGGAAATTATATCGTTGATTTTGTATGTTTTGAGAAGCGGATAGTAATAGAAGTGGACGGTGGAGGGCATGCCCTAGAAAAAGATAAAGACAATGAAAGAGATAACTGGCTGATAGGAGAGGGCTTTAAGGTATTAAGGTTCTGGAATAATGAAGTCTTGCAGAAGATTGATGGAGTATTAGAGGTGATAAGAGAGTCTTCTTTAAATCACCCTCCCCTAACCCCTCCCATCAAGGGAGGGGAAAACGAAGGGGGTGGTCCCATCAGGGGAGGGGGAGAGAGGCGGTAAACCTCAAATTTTTTCAAAAAAATACTTGACAGCCAAAAAAAGTGATGTTATTAGAACTTGTGGCTTTCTTGTTATAAAATAGAAAGGGGGTGAGAAGAGAGAGGGAATCTTGAGGAAAGGGGGTGAGAAGAAAGAGAAATGTAGAAACCTTGAAGGATGTTGGATTTAATGGGATGTATTCGGGAATGATAATCTTCAGCAGAGAAGGAGGTAGAAGCACATGAAAAAATGTCTAGTAATAGGTTTGGTCCTCGGGCTGGCCGTAGCCTTGGCCTCCCCGGTATGGGCCATTGACTGGTCTGCAACGGGCTTTATCCGCGTTGGGACGTTCCTGTACAGAAACATAACGCAAATGGGTCCTACTGGCCCCCCCACGCCTGCCGCAGATCAGTGGGACGATACGAACTCCTATGTCAATATGAGGGCTAGGTTGAAGCTCAAGGCTGCGGCCAGCAAGGACCTCTATGGTGTGTTCCACTTCGAGTGGGACGCTAGTCAGTGGGGGAGCGGAGCTGGTGCAAATTGGATCGGTGCTTGGGGTGCAGACCAGGTCGGCACAGAGGTGAAGAACCTCTACATCGACTTTAAGGTACCCCAGGCCCCGGTTTGGTTGAGGGCCGGTGTGCAGGCCTGTGCCATCCGCCCCCTGGTGTTCATGTTCCGTGAGGGTCCTGGGATCACCGCCAGGGTCAAGATCGATCCCATCAAGATGATGATCAGACCGATGTGGTTTAAGAGATGGGAGGGGACTACTTGGCGAGCTGACGACACGGACATCTATGCCGTTGATATGAGCTTGCCTGTGGGCCCTGTAAAGGTCGGGGGGTTCTTCTTATACGAGAATGCGCGCGAGTTTCCTCTCACTGCCGATGATGGCCGCCTCTGGTGGTTAGGTGCCAACAGCGATGGGAAGATCGGCCCTGTGAAGTACAACTTCGACTTCGTCTACAGCGGTGGTGAGTGGGAGTATGGGGCTGCACCAGATGTGGATTATAAGGGCTGGATGATCAGGGCGGTTGCCTCCTATACCTGGAACAAGTTCAACTTTGGGATCGGCGGTTGGTATAGCAGGGGTGACGACCGCACCAGCAATGACTATGAGGGGTACGCCCTGCCCGAAGGTTTCTCTGAGACCCCTGCCATCAACAGCGACATCCTCATCTTGACGGGTGGCTGGAATGGCACGGGCAACCTGCCCACCTACTCCGCCTTTGTATACCCAGTTGGGGCATATGGTTACCTTTCTCAGACAGCTTGTCAATTCGGCGGCTTCTGGTATCTGAGGGGATTTGCCAACTTCCAGGTCACAGACTGGCTCAAGCTCCTGTTCCAGGTCGCATACATCGGCGATACTACTGAGGATGGGGATACGTTTGGACGCTCTGTTGATGCCGCTGGCAACCCGGAGGACAACGACGATATCGGTTTTGAGTTCGACGTCGGTGCCAGCATCAAGATATACAAGAACCTGACCTACAACATCGCCTTCGGTTACCTGGTGGCTGGCGACGCCCTGGATCAGTATACTGGGGTTGGAACCATCAACGATGACCCCAAAGACCCCTGGGCCTTGGTCACTGTGCTGGCCTACACCTTCTAATTGCACCTGAGCTGAACCTGAAAAGGGGAAGGGATAAATCCCTTCCCCCTTTTTCTTGGGAAAAGCGAAGGGGGTCAAAGATCAAGGGGTCAGGTCTTGCTTTTTGCTACCCTTATTTTAAAAGAGGAGGGTTGAGATGCTAGAGGTTTTTGTAGGAGCAGGATTAGCTTTTGGCATATTAGGTATTTTTTTTTATTTAATACTTACAAGGCGAAAAAGAATTCACTGATTTGGTATTGAAATTTAGCGTGGGTTTGAGGGGATATCCCACCTATAAGATTTCAGGTTCTCAACCCTAAGTTCTTTGAGCCCCATCTCAAGCACCCCTTTTTGTCCCTATTTCGTAAAAAGAAAAATCAAGAAAGTAAGAAATTTATCTATATTTCTTGACACCTTTTCTATTCAATTGAAATAAGGTACCCCATTTCCTTGCCTTCAACCCTATGTTTGTAGTAAAATGATTTAATAAAACTTGAGAGGAGATCCCCAGAAGGAGATGAGAAAGGGGCTTATTTACTTACTTTCGATAATTGTGGTCCTTCTGATTGCCGGCTGCGGCCAGCTCACGGTCCACCTCCCCCTTGGATCAGTTGGGGTTGAACGTGCAGGGGAGGAAGACCCCCCACCTGCCGAGGCCCTCTATCACTACCTGGTGGCCAGAACCAAGGCAAGAGCGGGGGAGCTGGATGGGGCCATCGAGGAGTATCAGGAGGCCATCTCCTTAGATCCACGCTCCCCTCGATTATATGTGGAGCTCGCCTCCCTCTACCTCAGCAAGGGGCGGTTAGATGAGGTGACGCAGGCCTGCCGGGATGCCCTGACCCTGGATCCCGACTATCTCCCTGCCCACTACCTGCTGGGTGGGGCCTATTCGGCCATGGGGAGGCATAAAGAGGCCCTGGAGGAGTATCAGCGGGTCCTGAAGATCGATCCCGGCCACCTCCATGCCTACCTGATGATCAGCACGCTGTATGCTGAGATGCGGGATTATGAGCAGGCAGTGGATACCCTGCACCAGCTCCTGGAGAGGGAGCCCAAGTACCTGATGGGCCTCTATTACCTGGCCAGGATCTACGCCGGGATGAAGCTCTACGATCAGGCCCTGAAATATTATCAGGAGGTCCTCCATCTCAACCCCCACTTCGAGGCGGCCCTCATGGATATGGGTACTGTCTATGAGCTCAAGGGGGAGAGGGAGCAGGCCATGGAGATATACAGAAAGGTCCTGGAGTCCTACCCCCTGGACTCCCAGGCCCGGGAGCGCCTGGGGCAACTCCTGCTCAAGGAGGATCGCCTGCAGGAGGCCCTGGATCAGTACCACATCCTCAAGGACCTTGATTCGGAGAACCTGAATGTGCGGGTGAAGATGGGCCTGATCCTCTTTCAACAGGAGCGATATGAGGAGGCGGTCAGGGAGTTTCGCTTTGTCTTGGCTGCCCGCCCTCAGAACAGCGACGTCCGGTATTACCTGGGGATGACCCTCCATCAGATGGGTAACTCCCAGGGGGCCTTGGCAGAGCTGGAACAGATCCCTCCCCAGGGGAGGTTTTTCTCTGAGGCCACCAGATACATGGCCTTCATCCTCCAGAAGGAGGACCGGGTCGAGGAGGCCCTGGCATTGATGGAGAAGGCCATCGAGGCCAAGCCCGGGGATCTGAAGATGCGCCTCAGCCTCGCCTTACTCTATGAGGATATGGCCCGATACCAGGAGGCAATAGATACCCTACAGGGGATAGTGGTTGAGGAGCCCGCCAACACCGAGGCCATCTTCAGGTTGGGAGTGGTGTACGACAAGATGGGCAGGACCGAGGAGACCATCCGCTGCATGCAAAGGGTGGTGGAGTTCGAGCCCAAAAACGCCGATGCCCTCAACTACCTGGGATATACCTATGCCGAAAAGGGGATAAGGCTCGACGAGGCTGAGGGGTTCATCAAGAGGGCCTTGGGGCTAAGGCCCGAGGACGGCTATATCACGGATAGCCTCGGGTGGGTATATTATCAGAAAGGAGATTATCCCCGGGCAATCCAGTGGCTGGAGAAGGCCCATCGTCTGGTTCCCGAGGACCCCACCATCACCGAACACTTGGGCGATGGCTACCTCAAGGTGAACAAGAAGGAGGAGGCCCTGCGGATGTACCAGCGGGCCCTGGAGCTGAAGCCCAAAAAGGAGCGGGAGGGGGTCTTGCACAAAAAGATCGAGGAGCTGAAGGGTGACGACCTTTAGGTCGTCTCTTCAGGGGGTCTGCGACCCCCTGAAACCCCCAATTTAAGGAAGTTTCTTATTTGGGGGTTTGGGGGCTGTGCCCCAAAGAGACAGGTCGAAGACCTGTCAGGGATTGTAAATGGGACTTTTGGTGACCTTTGAGGGGATAGAGGGCAGCGGCAAAAGCACCCAGATAGGGCTGGTGAGGGAATTTCTGGAGGGGGAGGGATACCCCTGTTTGGTGACCAAGGAACCTGGAGGAGACCCCCTGGGGGAGGTGATCAAGGGCATCCTCCTGGAGAAGGGGGACCTGAGGATAGACCCCCTGGCCGAGCTCTTCCTCTTTGGGGCCGACAGGGCCCAGCACGTGGCAGAAGTACTCAGGCCTGCCCTGGGGCAGGGGAGGGTGGTCCTATGCGACAGGTTTATTGATGCCACTGTCGCCTATCAAGGGTATGGCAGGGGAGTGGACATCGGATTGGTCGAGGAGGTGAACCGTTGGACCACGGGTGGCCTTGTGCCTGATGTCACCATCTTGCTGGATTGTCCGGTGGAGGTGGGTATGTCAAGGGCCGAGGGAACGGATAGGTTTGAACGGGAGGGGTATGCCTTTCACCAGCGGGTGAGGGAGGGGTATCTGCGGATCGCCCACCAGGAGCACCAGCGGATAAAGGTGGTCTCCGGAGAAGGTGAGGAGGGGGTGATCCAGGAGGAGATCCGAAGGGTACTCCGCCCCCCTTTGGCCCGGAGGTAACGATGGCCTTTCAAGATATAGTGGGACATCGAAGGCCTCTCCAGATCCTCCAAAAAGAGATCAAGGCGGGGAGGGTGCACCACGCCTATCTCTTCACCGGGATGGAGGGGATTGGGAAGAGATTGGTGGCCTTAAACATGGCCAAGGCCTTAAACTGCCTTACTCAAGATGGCGAGGCCTGCGACCATTGTCCTTCCTGCCAGCGGATGGACAGGGGGTTCCACCCCGATCTCATCCTGATTGCTCCCCAGGGCGAGGCCATCAAGATAGGGCAAATCAGAGAGCTTCAGCGGGCCATCGCCCTTAAACCTTATGAGGCCCGCTGGCGGGTAATCATCGTGGATGGGGCAGAGCGGACGACCAGGGAGGCGGCCAACGCCTTTTTGAAGACCTTGGAAGAGCCTCCTGCCTGGACGACGATCATCCTCTTGGCCACCACTGTTGAGGCCCTGCCTCCCACCGTGCCTTCCCGATGCCAGAGGATACGGTTCAATCCCCTGTGTCAAGAGGAGGTAAGGGAGGTCTTGGCCCATCACCTTCCTGAGGAGGAGATATATACCCTTGCCCCCCTGGCCGGAGGGAGCCCAGGCCGGGTGTTGCGGATGGATCGGGAGGAGATAGCCAAGGCCAGGATGGAGTTTGTCCACGTCCTCTCACCCTCTCTAGGGCGGAGGTTACAATTGGCCCAAGAGCTTGCCCACAGGGGGGGGAGCGGGAGGTTATTCTTAGAAATTTTGGAAGGATGGTTCAGGGATCTCATCGTATATAAGGAGACAAAGGGGGAAAGGGGTTTGCTCAACAGTGACCTCACTGAGGAGGTGAAAGGGTTTGCCCCCGGCCTGGAGACGGAGGGACTCCTGCGGGATTTTTGGGCCCTCCTTCAGATCCAGAGGGGGATAGAGGACCATGCCAACCTTCAACTATCTCTGGAGTCCGCCCTCTTGGGAATAGGAGGACCATGAAGTGATGAGATTGGTCGGGGTGAAGTTCGGCAAGGGTGTACGGGTGCACCGCTTTCAGGCCCGTGATCTGGAACTGGAAAAGGGGGATTTGGTAGTGGTCGATACGGAAAATGGTATCACCTTGGGTACGGTCATAACCCCCCCTAAGGAGGAACGGTTGGGGTTCTTCAAGTGGTCTATTCGTGAGGTGGTCAGAAAGGCCACGGCCGAGGATGTGGAGGCGAGGGAGAGGTTGCGGGAAAAGGAGAAGGAGGCCTTTGAGCGCTGCTGGCGTTTGATAGGGGATTTGGAACTCCCGATGAAGTTAGTGGAAGTGGAATATCTCCTTAATGGGTCCAAGGTCATCTTCTATTTCACGGCCGATCGAAGGGTCGATTTTCGCGAGTTGGTGCGCAGACTTGCCGCCCAGTTGAAGATGAGGATCGAGATGCGGCAGATAGGCGTACGGGATGAGGCCAAGATGATCGGAGGGGTGGGTCCCTGCGGACATGAGCTATGCTGCACCACCTTCTTGCAGGACTTCGAGTTGGTCTCCATCAAGATGGCCAAGGATCAGAACCTTCCCCTGAACCCGGCGAAGATATCGGGGCTGTGTGGCAGGTTGATGTGTTGCCTCTCCTTTGAGGTCGATACCTACCAGGAACTGAAGAAGAATCTCCCCAAAGTGGGAAAGAGGATCACCACCAAGTATGGGGAGGGGAAGGTAATCAGGCAGAACCTCCTCCTGCAGACCATCACCTTGGAGATGAACAGCGGGGGGGTCATCACTATAAAGGCCGACGAACTGGGCAAATAAGACCAACACACTGGTCCTATTTTAGGGAGATAAGACCTCGAGATGAAGGATGATTTTATACCCCGGACCTTTTACGTTACCACCCCCATCTACTACGTGAACGACGTACCCCATATCGGCCATGCCTATACCACTATCGCCGCCGATTCGTTGGCCAGGTACAAGCGTTTGGCCGGCTATGACTGTTTCTTCCTCACCGGGACTGACGAACATGGTCAGAAGGTGGAGAAGGCCGCCCAAGAGAGTGGCCAAACCCCTGTCGAGCTGGCCGACCAGGTGGTGGAACGGTTCAAAGGATTATGGGCGAGGCTGCACATCTCCTATGATGACTTTATCCGGACCACACAAAACAGACACATAGAGGCTGTAGCCGCCCTTCTTAAACAGGTCTGGAAGCAGGGGGATATCTACCTGGGGGACTATGAAGACTGGTATTGTACCCCCTGTGAGACCTTTTGGACCCAGACTCAGCTGGCCGAAGGGAGCAGGTGTCCTGATTGTGGGCGACCCACTGAGCGGTTGAAGGAGAAGAGCTACTTCTTCCGGATGTCCAGGTATCAAGATGCCCTCTTGCAGCATCTGGAGGAAAACCCCGATTTTATCCAACCTCCCGGCCGTTATAACGAGATCCTGAGCTTTGTCAAGGGGGGTCTCAAAGACTTGAGCATAAGTAGAACTACCTTCAGGTGGGGGATCCCGATCCCCAACGATCCAGATCACGTCATCTATGTCTGGTTTGATGCACTCACCAACTATATCACCGGCGTCGGATACCCCCATGACCAGAAGGGATTTCAGCGATACTGGCCCGCCGACTGCCATATCATCGGCAAAGACATCTTGCGGTTTCACGCCGTCTATTGGCCTACCTTCCTCATGTCGGCAGGCCTCCCCCTTCCTCAGAAGATATTCGCCCATGGGTGGTGGACGGTGGAGGGGCAGAAGATGTCGAAGTCCCTGGGCAACGTGGTGGACCCCTACCAATTGGTGAATGAGTATGGGGTGGACCCCATCCGTTATTTCCTCTTGCGGGAGGTCCCCTTTGGGGCAGATGGGGATTTCTCCCGTTCGGCCCTCATCCACCGCATCAACGGAGATCTGGCCAATGACCTGGGCAACCTGGTCAGTCGTGTCATGGCCATGGTGAATAAATACTGCAAGGGCCTTGTCCCTCCACCCCGGAAGGACTCAGAAGGGGAAGGACGCCTCTGGCTTCAGACCAAGGAGACCTTTACGCAGGTAGGACGTTATATGGATCAACTGGCCTTCCACCGGGCCCTGGGGGCCATCTGGGATTTGGTGGGTGCCCTCAATAAATACCTGGATGAGACCTCACCCTGGAATTTGGCCAAGGAAGAGGGAAAGAGGAGAAAACTGGAGGGAATCCTCTATAACTCCCTTGAGGTCCTTCGGGTACTGGCAATACTCCTCTTTCCCTTTGTCCCCACTACTGCCCAGAGGATGTGGGAGATGCTGGGATTGCCTGCAAAGTTAGAGGGACAAAGGATCGAGGAGGTTCAGAAGTGGGGTGGGTTTCCAGAAGGGCTGCAGGTCGCCAAACCCGCTCCCCTCTTCCCCAGGATCGAAGCGCATAGGTAAGAATTGTCGGGCAAAAGAATGGGCATAGACTTTAATTTGAAGGCCGTCCTAGGGGAGGCCCTCCGGAGGTTAAACCTGGATGCCAGGATGAGGGGGTATGCTGTTTGGGGGATCTGGGACCAGGTGGTAGGGGAGAGGGTGGCCCAACAGGCCCAGCCGGCCTTTGTGCGCAGAGGTATCCTCTTTGTAAAGTGCTCCTCGCCAGCATGGATGCAGCAACTCCAGTTTATGAAGGGGATGATCCTGGAGGGCCTCAACAGCCGATTGGGAAGGGAGGTGATCAAAGAGATCAGGTTTCAGATCGGACTGGTGTCACGCCCCTCTGTAGAGGGACAATCCGTCAGGGATCAGGGTGTGGTCTTGGATGAGGAGGAAAGGGAACGGATGGAGGAGGTATTGCGTCCCTTACAGGACCCCGAGGTCAGAGAGGTCGTGAGGCGGATCATGGTAAAAGGGGCATCAGCAAAAAAGACCCTGACACGCTGAACCAGGCTAAAGAGGAAATTCGTATTGTAATTGTTAGACTAACAATGATTCAAAATCTTGGGGTACCATAACCCATGTATTTCGATATAATTGATGAAATAGAGGAAATTGAAACCATTGCCGTGGGAGGAAGAATTCATGATATAATGAAAATTTGCAAACAATACGGGCCTGGCCGTTGGCGCAAACTTAAAGGCGTGGCGAAGGTTCGCCTTCAGAATGGAAGGATATGTAAAGCAGAGGTTCACTGGTACGAAGCCCACGGTATTGGTAGAAAGAAGATGAAAATCAAAAGGATACTGGATTAAAGCCATGGAAAAAGAAGATAAAGGACAGATATTTGCGCTTTGCGTAGAGAACAAGGACTCTGAGGATTTAGAAAAGCGTAAAATCTACCAGGTTCTGCCGGACGAGGAAGCGGAAAAAGATGGATACCTCAGAGTAATTGATGAATCAGGTGAAGATTATCTTTACCCCCGCTCCTATTTCGTTCTTGTACAGCTATCCCGCGAGGCGCAAGAGGCGCTCAGAGTAGCACTATAGATATTCCATTTTGTCTGTCTAGCATAGCCTTGATCAGAGAAATAGCCCGGCGGATCATGGTAAAGGGGGCATTGTTGAACAAGGCAGTAAACCCGTGAACTTGATTGTAAGTTTCCAAGCCTGTTTCTTCACCCACGAATGATGAAAATCCTATATACCCCCTCTCCCGCCAGCGGGCAGGGGTGAGGGTGGATATGGTTTCCCCCTCACCTTACATCCTCTCCCCCAGGGGGAGAGGAGAAAGTGGCGGTTATTTCCTACATAATAAATTTTGCTAGATGATCTTATTAGGCGATCACCATGAGAGTATTCGTAGGCATATTATTCTGTATCATTGGCTTCTTGTCATTTCGATATGGGGATAGACCACTCAACGTAAAGGGGGGGATTATTTTAAAGATATTTTCCCAGCGCCCACCTTATCGGCTAGGCAAGAGTATTGGCATAGGGCTCATGATTTTTGGTCTGTGTCTTATTTTTGGATTCATTGAAATTTGATAACGCCAACTCCACTCCAGCGGACGGCTGAGAGCCGCCGCTGATATTAGACGTAAAGGTATTCATCTCTCGTGTTTAATAGCCTCTCTCCCCTTCACTACCGCCTCTTGATATACCTCTTTCAAGGGGACTTTCTCCCTTTGAGCTGCCTGGCGGCAGCTCTCATATTCCGGCATCAGGTTGATGGCCCTTCCCTGTTGGTCGAAGGCCACCTTTATTCGGATGGGACCATACCTGGTCTCAACTTCCCTCTCTTCTCTGGGGAGGGTCACCCTCTCGACGCCATACATCCGCACCCCCAAGGTGGTGGATTCCTTGAGGATGAGTTGGGCAAGCCTCTCCCTCTGCGACCCAGGGGAGAGGACCCGGATGGTAAACCCGGGGCGCCCTTTTTTCATCTGGATGGGGATCTGAGAAGCGTCCAGGGCCCCCTCTTGGAGGAGGAGTTGATTGAGATAGGGGAAGAGCTCTGGGGGCATGTCATCTACGTCCGCCTCCAAGACCCATATACGTTCTTCCCTTTCGCTCTCCCTCACCCCATGGATGATCCTCAGGAGATTGGGGGCCTCCTCTGGGTCCCTTGTGCCCGCACCATACCCCACACCCTTGACCACCATCTCTGGCAAGGGGGCAAACCCTGCAACCAGCGAGGTCAAAATGGCCGCTCCGGTAGGGGTGACGGTTTCTCCCTCTATCCGGGCGGGCATGATCGGGACCCCCTGGAGCAAGGCGACAGTGGCGGGAGCGGGCAGCGGCAGATGGCCATGTCCCCCCTCAACCCACCCCCTGCCCAGGGGGAGGGGGGAGGAAATGATCTTGTCCCAGGCAAAATGGGTGACCCCTAATGCGGAGCCGACCGCATCGATAATGGTATCCACCCCCCCTATCTCATGGAAGTGGACCTCCTCAATCTTCAGCCTGTGGATGTGGGCCTCCACGTGGGCCAGTCTCCCCAGAATCCTCAGGCTGAGATCCTTTATCCCCTCTGGCAGGGCACTCTTTGTGACCATCTCCCTCATCTCTTTATGGCTTCTGATCCTGGTTTTCCCCTGGCCCACCACCTCCACCTGCGTCCCCATCAATCCCCCACGTAGGACCTCATGTACCTTCAGCTTCGCCCCTTTCAACCCCAGCATCCGCCAGCCCTCGTCCAGGACCTCTGGGGGGAGTCCTAGATCCAGGAGCGCTCCCAGGATCATATCCCCGCTGATTCCGGCAAAGCAATCAAAATAGGCGATCCGTATCTCCGTCATGGAGATACGTTAGCATATAAGTTTTGTTCCTGTCTATACGTATAGTGGACCTTTTAGGTTGCAACCCAGCCTGGCCATGCTATAATTTATCGTGAAAATACCTTTTCACGGTAAATTGAATTCTTATGCGTTTGTAGCATTACTTCAGGGAGTATCACCCCCGGAAACCCCAAAAAGGTATTTTCCTTATTGGGGGTCTGGGGGCCAGAGGCCCCCAGAGAGATAGGTCATAGACCTATCGTATTTTCATGAGCAGGGGGGAGGTCAAACCCTCATGAGGATTTGACGGAGCTACCAAACAAGAGGGAGGAGGGGATCTATGGCAGTAAAGGTGATCCTTGAGAGACGGGTCAAGAAGGGGATGGATACGGACCTGGCCAAGTTGATGAGGGAGTTGAGGGTCAAGGCGATGCTCGCCAAGGGGTATATCTCGGGGGAGACGTTGCGCGCCCACGACGATCCAACCCTCTATCTGGTCATCAGTACCTGGAAGAGTCTAGACGATTGGAGGGCTTGGGAGGAAAACCCTGTGCGCAAGGAGATCAAGGCCAAGATAGATGCCATCTTGGAGACACCGACCCAAAAGAGGGTCTTTGACTTTGCCTAAGGAGGGACGGGGGTGATGATCTTCCTGACCTCTAAGAGGTCGTCGATGTGATAGGCGGCCTTTAAGGAACGGTTTTTATAGGCGACAAAGGGGACCCGGGCCCGCCGAGCTGAGTCTTGATCCACCTCTGAGTCCCCGACAAAGAGGGCCTCTGAGGGGGAGAGGGAAAAGTAATGCAAGATCTTCAGGACGGACTCAGGGTGCGGTTTGGGGTTTTTCACGTCCAGGGCGGAGACCACCGGGTCGAACTCCCCCTCCAGTCCGTGGATTCGCAGGACATCGCCGATGGTATAGGTGCGGTTGGTGGAGATGGCCCTTTTGATCTGGGGTGGTAAGGATCTCAGGAGCTCTTTGAGATGGGGTTCCATCCGCATGAGGCTGATAAAGGGTGCGTAGTCCATGCCCTGGCGCTGGGCAAGGGCCCTGCCCAAGAGGCGGGGGTCTCTCCTGGTGAGGAGATATTGGAGGGCCCCCTCGGCCGTGCTGGCGTGCACATATTCCACCTCTTCCTGGGTCATGAAGGGGAGGTGTAGCTGGGAAAGTATATGGTTGTAAAAGGCGATGTTCGCATCTTTAGAGTCAAACAGCACCCCATCGCAGTCGAAGATGATGACCTTAGGGGTCAGGTCTTGTTTTTTGCTACTCTTTGGTCCTACCATAAGCAAAGTTTAGGATATAATAGCAAAAAACAAGACCTGACCCCATGACCTCTTCAGGTGGTTTGGCTGAACAAGGCCTCGACAAAGACCTCGGCGGAGAATTCCTGGAGGTCATCTATTCCCTCCCCCACCCCGACAAAACGTAGAGGGATCCCTAGCTCCTGGGCGATGGCGACTACTATCCCCCCCTTGGCCGTGCCATCCAGCTTGGTCAGGGCGATTCCAGTCACCCCGAGGGCCTGATGGAAGGTCCGGGCCTGGGCAATGGCGTTCTGCCCTGTGGTGGCGTCCAGAACCAGCAAGACCTCGTGGGGGGCAGCGGAGAGTTCCTTTTTGATGACCCTCTTGACCTTTTTCAACTCCTCCATCAGGTTTTCCTTTGTATGGAGTCTGCCTGCGGTATCTATGAAGAGGACATGGCATCTCCTCGACAGGGCAGCCTTCACCGCATCGAAGGCCACCGCAGAGGGGTCTGCCCCGTTCCGATGCCTGATCAGGTGGGCTCCAGCCCTTCGGCTCCAGATCTCCAGTTGCTCAATGGCGGCCGCCCGGAAGGTATCGGACGCGGCCACCAAGACCTTTTTCCCCTGAGAGGTGAACCTATAGGCGAGCTTTCCAATGGTGGTGGTCTTGCCTACCCCGTTGACCCCGATGACCATCACCACAAAGGGGCCCTCGCCGGCTATATCGAGGTAAATGGGAACCTCATGGGGCTGGAGGATCTCCAAGACCTTTTTACCCAGGAGAGGGAGGATTTCTTGTGCACCTATTAGATCCCCCCTTTTTGTTTCTTGTCTGAGCCCTTCGATAAGCCTCTGAGTCGCCGCCACCCCTATATCGGCCAAGATGAGGACCTCCTCCAGTTCCTCCCAGAGCTCCTCGTCCACTCCCCTGCCCGGTCGTAGCAGGTCGTCTACCCCCCCGACCAGCAGCCCTTGGGTCTTGGACAACCCCTGACGCAGCCTTTGAAAGATCCCTCTCTTGTCCCCTTGCCCCATGGGTGATTGTTCTCCAAAAAGGTTGGTAAAAGGGTCAAAGACGACTTTAGGTCGTCTATGCGGGAACGTTACCCGCGGACCTGGTTAAAGTTACCTATAGAGATGATCCAGATTATATTATAGGCCATATAAGGCGAGCAGGGCCGCACCCAGGGCCCCCACGATCTGGGGTTTGTAATAGGAGGAAACCTATGTCAATTCCTGCCACGATCATCTCATCTTCATCTATTCTCCCTTCCAGACAGTTTTTCTCTTCTCCATAAAGGCCTTGAGCCCTTCATTGGCGTCATGGGTGCGCATGAGGGCTTGCTTGTAGATGATCTCGGAGTTCTGCAAGGCCCGCTCGAAGTCGACATCCAGCCCTGCCAGCACCGCCTTCTTGGCCCACTTGAGGACGACAGGACTCTTATCAGTAAGCCTGTTGATGAATTTTTCCACCTCCTCCGCAAAATTCTCCTCAGGGACGGCCAGGTTGATGAGCCCAATTCTCTCGGCCTCCTGAGCATTGATGGTGTCTCCCGTCAGGATGATCTCGAGGGCCTTCTTCCAGCCGATAAGCCTGTGGAGCCAGGCAACTACCATGGATGGGTATACTCCTACCTTGACCTCAGGTTGGCCGAACTGCGATTTCTCAGAGGCTATCACCATATCGCAGAAGATGGCTACCTCACAACCCCCTCCTAGGGCGAACCCATTGACCACGGCCAAGGTGGGCAGATCCAGCGTCACCATGATCCGGAAGATGCGGTGGAAGACCTCGATCATCTCATCCACCTTGTCGGGGGTATGATCCTTTACATCCACCCCTGTGGAGAAGGCCTTGTCCCCTGCATGGGTGATGATGAGGAGTTTGAGATCTCTCTGTCCCTCCTTGACCTCCTGCAAGGCCTGGTTTATGTCCCGCATGGTCTTGATATCGAGGACGTTGTATGGAGGGCGATTGATGGTTATCTTGGCTATCCCATTCTTTACTTCATAGAGAATATTCTCGTATTCCATTTTCTCCTCCTTACTCTATAGCCATAAGGATGGTATCTGAAGTTACCTCATCCCCGGGTTTGACGTTTACCTCCTTCACAGTCCCCGATGCAGGGGCCACTATAGGCATCTCCATCTTCATCGCCTCCAGAGTGGCCACTTGGTCGTTCTCATTTACCTGGTCCCCCACCTTCACATTGACTGCCACGACCTTTCCCACCATGGGCACAATTACCGGTGTAGCCATATCCGACTCCTCCTCTCCTATTTTTTAGGTCTTTCCTGATTCATAGGTCCTCTAGCACCCGTTTGCCTTGTGCATTTAATAACAAAAAAGGGGAGATGTCAAGACTTCTCTAGCCCACAGTTGCCAGTTCCAACTTCTCCTGCCACTTCTCTCTGAGGATCTCCCTGAGATGAAGGTGTTCCTCTTTGCTGAGTTGGGGGTCTTGGTCGATGAGGGCAAAGGCCTCCCGGCGGGCCTGCTGGAGGAGGCGGACGTCCCTGATGAGGTTGGCCACCCGGAAATCGGGCAATCCCCATTGTCTGACCCCCAAAAACTCCCCCGGCCCCCTGATGGCCAGATCCTCCTCCGCGATCCGAAAGCCGTCGGTGGTCTCCTCCATTACCTTTAGGCGACGCCACGCCTCTTTGGTGACCCTCCCCTTGGTCAACAACAGGCATAGTGAAGGGTGGGGCCCCCTCCCTATCCTCCCCCGCAACTGGTGCAATTGGGAGAGGCCAAACCTCTCGGCGTGTTCCACCACCATCACCGTAGCATTGGGGTAGTCTATCCCCAGCTCGATTACAGTGGTGGCCACGAGGATCTGTATCTCCCCCCTCTGAAACTCCAGCATAGTCCTCTCTTTTTCTTCTCCCTTCATCCTTCCGTGGATGAGCCCGACCCTATAGTGAGGGAAGACCTCCCTCTGGAGGCGCTGGGCGCCTTGTGTGGCATCTTGCAGGTCCATCCGCTCCGATTCCTCCACCAGGGGGTAGACGATATAGGCCTGTCTCCCCTTTTCTATCTCTCCCCCCACCCTTTGATAGACCTCCTCCTTCTGCCTCTGCCGGTAGAGCTTGGTGATGATGGGACCCCTGCCCGGGGGGAGTTCATCCATGATCGAGACCTCCATATCGCCGTAGAGGGTCATGGCCAAGGTACGGGGGATGGGGGTAGCAGTCATCACCAGGAGGTCAGGCACCTTTCCCTTCCTTCTCAAGAGGGCCCGCTGCATCACCCCAAATCGGTGCTGCTCATCCACCACGGCAAGGCCTAGTTTCTTGAAGGATAGCCCTTCTTGGATGAGGGCATGGGTGCCCACCACCAACTGTGCCTTCCCCCTCCTGATGGCCTGATAGAGTTCGTCTCGCTCTTTACCCTTTATCCTCCCGGTCAGCAGGACAGCCCCAACATCCAGTCCCTTTAACCACCCTCTAATGTTGAAGTAATGTTGCTCCGCCAGGATCTCCGTGGGGGCCATCATGGCTGCCTGGTAACCGTTGTCGATGGCGATCAGCGAGGCGATGATGGCCACTACCGTCTTTCCACACCCCACGTCCCCCTGCAGTAAACGGTTCATGGGGTGGGGCTTGGCCATATCCCCCTTGATCTCCTCTATCACCTTCTCCTGGGCCTTGGTCAGGGCGAAGGGGAGTTTCTGCAGGAGCCTGTCAGCCGTGGGGGTCCTCTGCACCTGGAAGGGGATCCCCTCCTCCAGGACGATCCCCCTTTGCCGCAACGCCATGCCCAACTCCAGGAAGAAGAACTCCTCAAAGGCCAAACGCTGATGAGGCCTGGATGTCTTGAGGTTTAACCGCTCTATATCGAGATAATCTCGGGGAAAATGGACTTCGCAAAAGGCCTCGGCGAGGGGCATCAAGTTACATCTTTTGCTCACCTGAGTGGGGACGGGGCTTGCTACCTTAAGGGTGTACTCTTGGACCACCTGGTGCATTATCCCCCTGAGCCTGCGCTGATAGAGGCCCTCTGTCTCAGAATAGACCGGGACGATGCGCCCGAAGTGGAGGGAGTCCTCTTCCTTTCCCTCCACCCACTCCAGGTCCGGGTGGTGGATCTCCCTTTGTGCTCGATACCCCCGTATATCCCCGCAGAAGATGACCCAATCCCCCCTTTTCAGGCGTCCCTTGATGTATCTGATCCCTTGAAACCACTTGGCGGTGATAAAACCGCTTCCGTCCCCCAGGATGGCCTCGTAGACCTTGCGACGGCTCTTGGGATAGATCACCTCCCCGGTGGCGATCACCTCGGCATAGCCCACCCCGCGTTCACCTATCTTTAGATCGGCTATCCGCTTGATCTGGCGGCGATCCTCATATCGGAGGGGGAGGTTATAGAGGGCGTCTTCTACGGTCTCTATCCCCTTCCTCTTGAAGAGGAGGGCAAGTTTTGGCCCTACCCCTTTGACGAATCGCATGGGGGTATTCAGCAGTTGTGAGATCTCCCCATGACGGTATGGTTGGGCCATCCCCTCCGAGGACAACAACTCCCTGATCTCGGCCAGCAACCCTTTTCCCTTGCTGATCTTCGCCTCTTTTTCGCTTGTTTTGGCCCCCTCAAAACCGGCGAAGTTCCCTTGGAGATCCCTGAGCTTGATTTGGATCGGTGTGTCAGGGGAAATTGAGATGGCCTCTTGAGTTAGGGAGGTGACCAGCCCCTCCAGCCCCCTGATGTTGGAGAGGCGGGAAAAGTTGTCCTTGGAGGCGAGATTTAAAGGTCCAGCGATGGAGTCTATTATCTCAGTGAACCTATCCATAGGGCTCCTTTTCATCTCAGTAAACCATCATAGGAGTTTTCTTTATCCCCGTCCATGAAGATACAACTTCCCGCCGCAGGGTTCAAGGGTTCGAGTGATTTCACTAGAACCCTTGAACCCTAGACCCCTAGAATCCTGTAGGCCCTATATTTCATAGTATATGAGCAGTTATGTCCCCCCTTGGTCGTTTGAGGACACCCCCTCGGAGGGTTCCACTATCTTTATATACACCTTTTGACAATGCCCGCACCTGATTCGGTTCTCCCCAGGATGGAGATCACGGTATTCCACCACCTTGTCACAGTAGGGACAACGAAGGGGAAAGGAACTGACAGTTATCTCCCTTCTCTCCGGCACGACGATCTTCCTCAAAAGCCCTTTTTTATAGCTTATTTATTGATTAGAGTCTCAAAGAGAGATATCAGAGGGAGCATTGAATGTCAAGTTAAGGCAAAAAGAAAGAACTGACCCCGGACAATTGACCTACCTTTTATCGAAGGTCCTCATGTAGGCCGTTAAGGCCTGTCTCAGCCATTCAGGGACTTCTATCTTCTCAAAGGTGTCCGTCGTGACGCAGACCGTGACGTTGTGTCCTTCCACGACCATTTCCTCTTCATCGCCCGCACGGTATCCTCTGTATTCCCATGTAATCGAGGTCCGCCCAATGTCGATCACCCTGACTTCCATGTCAATTCGGCCGCCGTATTTTATGCGCAGACGAAAGTCGGCCTCAATGTGGACAGTGGGAAGGGAGACGTTGCGTTCATGTAATACGGACGCATAATCAATCCCCAGTTCGCTGGCAAAGAACTCCTCCATTGCCAGATGGAAATAGTGCATGAAACGGGGGTAGTAGACGATACCCGCATTATCGATGTCAGCAAAGCAGACCTTTATGGGTGCACGAAACGCCATGATGCAATTCCTCCTTCTATGGTTGGTGATCAGTTATCGATTATCAGTGATTTATTGAGTTGATAAGAAATTGCTTGTTTGAGGGAAAGTATAGAGAATTGGGCATTGAGTGTCAATGACAATAGGGCTTACCATGGAGGAGGGGGCGTGGTTGATTCAACGATTTCAACAACTTGCCCTTTGTTCACGTTTCCCCTCCCGTTGACTCATAAACAAATGTTACCGAAGGGATCATGGGGATCGTTGACTGTGGTGTTGGTATTTATAGCATGAGTTGAAGATTTTTTAAGTTTTGATTCCATTGTTTGTCTCAGTGAGAAAGGATTGAGGTTTTGGAGTTGTCTTGTAAGTTTTTGTTTTATGGAATTAGGTATATGAGGTGATTCCATGATTCTCTGGTAAGGGGTTTTGGGAGGATCATGGTGTTTAATCACCCCCACAACCCATCTCCTACCCTTGCCCTCTCCCCCGGGGGAGAGGGCAACACAAGGTTTACTCTGTAGCAAGCTACAGGAAATAGACAATTAAAGCTGTATTATCAGTTGAACCCTTCTTATATGTATCTTCCACCTTGAAAAGGGGGAGAAGATGCTTATATTTACAACAGCTTTACAATTATTACAGAAAGACAGGAGGTTTGAGAAATGGCCAAGGCAATAGGTATTGATCTCGGAACTACCAATTCGGCCATTGCGGTGATGGAGGGAGGCAAGCCCACTGTCATCGTTAATGCAGAGGGTTCCAGGACGACCCCCTCAGTGGTGGCCTTTACCAAGGATGGGGAACGCCTGGTAGGGCAGATCGCCAAACGACAGGCGGTCCTGAACTCAGAGAACACCGTCTTTTCCACCAAGCGGTTTATCGGACGCAAATACAATGAGGTCCCGGAGGAGATCAAGATCGTCCCCTATAAGGTGACCTCAGGTAAGGACAATGCCGTGCGTTTCGAGGTGATGGGCAAGCAGTATGCCCCTGAGGAGATCTCTGCCCAGGTGCTACGCAAGCTGGTGGATGATGCCTCCAAGTATCTGGGGGAAAAGATCAAAGACGTGGTCATCACCGTCCCCG